>JAZGHI010000580.1:0-3773 GCA_036480955.1 Candidatus Adiutricales bacterium | reverse complement strand
TCTTCTGTGACCGGACCGCGTGTGGACTGGTTGGATCCCATCATCACACCGGCTAAGGCATCCAGATCCGCCCCAGTTGATTCGGCGAATCGGCGAAATTCGCGGCCAACCGGATTTTTCACCTGCTCAATGCTTTCGGCCTTGAAAGCTTCAACTACTGCCCTTGATCTGCGTGTCGCTTCCTCATCATCGGGTGGCGGCAATACAAATCCACCCAAGATAACCGATTTAAACCGCTCCGGAACTCTAAGAAGCAGGCTGAGTGAAAGGCGGGAACCCATGGAATATCCGAAGAAATTCGCGTTATCCATTGATAAGTGGTCCATTAATCCAATGATATCTTCTTCCATTTTTTTTCCGTATTGATCCGGATCTTTGGGTTTATCACTCTGGCCATGGCCACGGCAATCCATGAGCACCAGCCTATTCTCATTTTTTAATGCATCTACCCAGCCCGGCATTCTCCAGTTTGCTTCTATACTGGCCGCAAACCCATGAATCATTATCAATTCCGGTCCGCTTCCTTCGATTTCGTAGTAGATTTTCACACCTTGATTGTCAAAAAACGGCACATCCAGATACCTCCATGTCATCCGAACTCATCGAACTTGTTTTTGAGGAGACACTATATTAAGATGGCGTGTTTCAAATGTCAATGATTTGGTTGATTTGGGCTGAGTGACAGTTTCCAGGGCCGATTATTCTACATTAAGCCGGATTTTCTCAATTGCCTGTGTCTAAAAATAACGAACAATATTTTCAAACAAATCACCTGAAATCAAACCTGAAACAAAGGTCCATCCGGGGCGGTCTGGTGAGGCTGACCAGCCAGATTACCATATTCGCTATAAATCTGGTCTCCCTATCTGTTCTGGCCCGTCTGCTGACACCGGACGATTTTGGCCTGATAGAAATGGTGGCCGCCTTCACCTTTTTCATCATAATGATAAAAGAAATGGGGCTTTCATGGGCCACGGTACAGCAGGAAAACCTCACTCATCCTCAGATCAGCACACTGTTTTGGGTGAACATGTCCACCAGCCTGGGATTCGTGCTGTTCGCCGTTGCCCTTTCGCCCCTTCTGGCCCGGTTTTATAACGAACCGAAATTGGTATGGCTGACCGTTGTCTTGTCCGGAACGTTCATAACCAGCGGCCTGGCCATACAGCATCAGGCTCTTTTAATCAGACAGATGCGTTTTTCCGCCTTGACAACGGTTGAGATAACTTCCAAGGCGCTGGCCGTGGCCGTGGCCATTATACTGGCGCGCCGGGGAGCAGGTTATTGGACCCTGGCCGTTATGCAGCTTGTGGATGGCGGCGCCAGAGCGGTCGGTGTTTGGATAGCCTGTGGGTGGCGCCCAGGCCCGCCGAAACGGAGGGTCGGGCTGCGCGCGATGATCGTTCTGGGCGGCAATCTCACCGGTTCACGAATCCTGGACTATCTGACCCGGAACCTGGACAACGTCCTCATCGGCTGGCGCTGGGGGGCGCGCGAGACCGGCCTTTACACCCGGGCCTATAAAATTTTATTGCTGCCGATTAATCAAATAAACGTGCCCTTGAGTTCCGTGGCCTTGCCCGCACTGACCAGGCTGAAAAACGATCCAGACCGGTTCAACAATTATTATCTGAACGTGCTGTGGGTCATCGCCTTCATCACCATGCCCCTGGTGGCGCTGATGTTCGTCCTATCCAAAGAAATTATCGACCTGGTCCTCGGGCCCCAATGGGGCGGCGTGGTCCTGATCTTCAGATTTCTCTGTCTGTCGGCCCTGTTCGAACCGATTTTATCTGTTTTAAACTGGCTTTACATGTCCACCGGCAGAACTGACAGAATGTTTAAATGGGGAATGGTTACCACAATTATCATGGTTATTTCTTTTTTCATCGGATTGCCTTACGGGGCGCGGGGCGTGGCCCTGGCCTACTCCCTCACCACCCTGATACTGGTCGTCCCGTCCATGGCCTATGCCACCTCCCACACCAGGATGGATATAAAAGACATCATAGTCACAATCAGGCCGGCCTTATTGGCTACCCTTGTGGCCGGGACCGCAGGCCTGGCCTTCAAGCACCTGCTGAATTTAGAAATCTCCATCTGGATTGAGACGATTATCAGCGGTCTTATGATGATGACCGTGTACCTGATAATCACCCTCGGTTTTTATGGAAAAAGAGATTTTTTAATCGACTTTTTTAAAGAGGTGTTTCATCAGGGACAGAGCGCTTCAACCTAGTCTGAAAATATTTTTTCAACACTGTTACCGCGTGAACATAATGCAGGAAATATTTTACACAGATCATCCGCATCATCCAACCGGGTTTCAGGCCTGAAAACCGCGGGTCCAGAGGCCGGGGCGGTTTCAGCCAGAGGAGAGCGCGCACGAATCCAACCTTCCCGTACCGTTCGGGGTAAAGCAGACGTAAATTGAAATATTCTTCAGATGTTCGGACCGTCTTTTTATAAAACGAATACATTGAAGACCGGGCGGGATGCCACATTACGTTGTCATGGCTGTAATACATCTTATAACCGGCGTCACGCACCCGGTTCCCGAATTCATAATCACCGGCCACAAATCGATCGTCAAACAACCCTATTTCTTCAAAAACCGTTTTACGGACAAATATACATCCGGCCCCGGCGAATCCGTCCTTCTCCATGTAGGTCTTAATCGGAAAACCGGTCCTCTGATTATATACTTCCCACATGTTCGGCGGCTCGTTTTTCGGATAGATGTCAACGCGGCAACCCACGTAATCAGCTTTTTCTCTCCTTAGGCTGGCTACGCCCTTGGTGATCCAGGAAGGAGGTGCGGTCATATCCGCGTCTATCATGGCCAGTATTTCACCCGTGGCCGCCATTATCCCTTTGTTAAGGGCCGCGAACGGATTCCGCTTAATCGCGGTCTCAATTTTAAACGACCATAGTCTATCCTCAAAGGAGCGCGCCACTTCACAGGTGTTATCAGTGGAGTTATTATCCACCACGATGACTTCCCAGCGTTCTCGCGGGTAATCCTGCTTCGAAACCGAATCCAACGTGTCGCTTATTCCCTGTTCATCGTTGAGCACGGGGATAATGACCGAGACAAAGGGTAATTTCCGGGCTTTTTTTGATGCTTCAGACATAAACAGTACCAGCTTGGGTTTTCCAAATATGTGGCTGGCAAAAGTATACGGGAGATTATCAATCCGGTCAAAAATAAATTTGACATTCCTTAGCGTCAGAGGTTAGGCTTTGAAAAATTTCATAATTAACAAAGAACGTACCCAAATGAAAAGGAGCTATCCGGAATATGACTACCATCAATACCGTTACCGGCCCCATGGACTCGGCCGACCTAGGATTTACCCTCATGCACGAACATATCCTCGTGGCCGCGGCCGGGGCACACAAGGACTATCCTGAACTCCTGGGCCCGGCATTCATGGCGAACGCAGTCGAAAAATTACAGAAGACCAGGGAGGCCGGAGTCAGCACTATCCTGGATGCCACTACCCTGGACCTGGGACGGGATATTGAACTGATAGCCGAGGCTTCCCGCCGGTCCGGAATCAAGATTATCGCCTGCACCGGCTGGTGGCTGGATTACCCACGATTTTTCACCGGTGTTTCCGCCGACCAGTTGGCCCAGGTCTTCATCCGGGAGATCACACAGGGAATCGGAGGGACCGACATCAAGGCCGGGATCTTGAAATCCGCCAGCGATATGCCCGGAGTGACGCCTGAAGGTGAAATCGTGCTGCGGGCTATTGCCCGGGCTCACA
>JAZGHI010000579.1:0-3315 GCA_036480955.1 Candidatus Adiutricales bacterium | reverse complement strand
AACTGGCCGAAGCCGTGCATCGAGCCCTCAACTGGATTCAAGACTGCCGGGACTTCGAAAGTTTCATGGAACTGCTTGAGAAGAATTACGGGTCTTTGAGCCCGGTCCACACCGTAAACAACGCGCTGATCGTGATAATGGCCCTGTTTTACGGTGAAATGGACCCGGACCGGTCGATGTGCGTCTCGGTCATGGCCGCTCTGGACACCGACTGCAACGGCGCCACGGTGGGGTCCATTACCGGCGCGGCGCGGGGAAAGCGGGATTTTGGGGGCAGACTGGCCGAACCTCTGAATGACACCATTAAGCCCCAGGTATTCGGTTTCGAGACCGTCACCATGGAGGAACTCGCCCAAAGAACACTCCAGGTCCACCAGACCTTGCGGGAATACGAGCGGCAGCGTCAAACGCTACAGGACACAGCCGGATGAAAATCCTCAACTTCGGTTCGCTCAACATTGACCATGTATACAATGTCCCCCATTTTGTCCGTCCGGGCGAGACACTCAGCTGCGACAAATACGAGCGGTTCTGCGGCGGGAAGGGATTAAACCAGTCAATCGCCCTGGCCCGGGCCGGGGCAATAGTCTTTCACGCCGGTTGCATAGGGCCGGACGGCCTTTGGCTGAAAAGCATCCTGGCTGAAAGTGGAGTGGATACGTCCCTCATCGAGTCGGTGAAAGGCCCCAGCGGCCATGCCTTGATCCAGGTTGTACCGGACGGGGCCAATTCCATTATTATTCATGGCGGGGCCAATAAAAAGATTACCCGTGAATATATTGAGGGCGTCATGGCCTCCTGCGCCGCGGGGGATTATCTCCTTCTGCAGAACGAAATCAATTCCATCCCGGAAATCATGGCGCGGGGTGCGGAATTGAACATGAAAATTGTATTCAATCCCGCGCCCATGGACCCGAATGTCATAAACTATCCCCTTGAAACTGTGGACTGTTTCATCGTAAACGAGACCGAGGGTTGGGAACTGACCAGGGAAAAAGAAGCCGAACGGATTCTGACCAAGATGGTCAATCAATATCCCGGAGCCGTTTCCGTATTGACTTTGGGCGAAAAAGGAGCGCTCCTGGGCAGGGAGAATGACCGGCTGGCCGCCAGCGCCGAAAAGGTTCAGGCTGTTGACACCACCGCGGCCGGGGATACCTTTATCGGTTTTTTCCTGGCCTCACTGTCCTCCGGCCGCAAATTGGAGCACGCTCTGGATACGGCCTGCAGGGCCGCGGCCATTTGTGTATCCCGTGCCGGCGCGGCCGATTCCATCCCGTCCATGGAAGAAGTTTTATTATTTGCTGGGGATAATTAAACAGAATTATGTTTGTACACGCTAAGCGGGTTCTATCCCTATCTAGAAGCTGATGCCGCCTAATTCAAGTAATATTCACAACTAGTGCCAAGAGATGAGCAGTATTCATAATTTGAGAAGATCCATGGCTATGCTGGTGGAGATAGAAGCGGATAACAGGTACAAACTCGAACCCCTGTTTGAAAACTGTCAATATGATAGAGTGCTTATCGATAGTGTTCTTGAGGGATGTTTCGGCCGCGCATACGCGGATTCGGCCAGCAAGCCTACGGTATCACGATTGGATTCCGGGGGATTCACCATGCTTGGGGGAGATCCAGATACTGTTGGGGTGAAAGAATTGCTCCAGGTAGCCCCCGTCCAATATGTAACCCCCCAAAATGATAAATGGCAGAACCTCCTTGAAGATGAATTTGGAGTTCGCATTTCAAAACTGCCGTTCACCGATTTTTCCGCATTCTCACTTGATCCCAACCGTCTGGCGGAAATTATACGAAACATTCCCTCCCCCTTTAGGCTCAAGCAAATCGACAAGCCACTTGCAGAAAAATTGCCTTCCGACGTTGGTAATGAATATTTCTTCGAAAACTTTTGGTCGATAGACGATTTCTTAGGACGTGGCATAGGCTATTGCATTCTTCATCAGAATAAAATTATCAGTGCGGCTACATCTATGGCGCAGAGCAGCAAAGCCATTGACATCGAAATTGAGACAGTACCCGATTTCCGGAAACGAAACTTGGGGAGTGTGGTTGGTGCGAAACTATTATCACATTGTCTGGGAAAAGGGATTGAACCACACTGGGTGGCCGCGAATGCCATTTCGGAAAAACTGGCGCTGAAACTTGGGTACATTCGGAGAGAATCCTACGAAACATTCGCAATACAATAATTTATTTAAGATAAATTCTCTTCTAGAAGAGGTTTAATTGTTTGCTGGGAGATATTAAAGCAGGAGTTCATTTGTTCACGCAAAGAAGAGGCGGCCAAACCGGCCGCCTCCACATTTTGATAAACGCGTAACCCGGGCGCGTCTAGCGCCCTTTTATTTCATACTGCGGATGCGTACCTCGACCTCGGGCGTGTCTTTCATCAAAGCGCGAATCTTCGATGTGTCTGTATTTCCGAAGTGGTAGGGATAAAGGATCCCGGGTTTAAACACTTTGGCCGCGTCGGCCACCATCTCCGGAGTCATGGTGTAAGGCAGGTTCATGGGTAGAAAGGCGATATCCACGGATTTCAAGCTTTTCATCTCCGGTGTGTTTTCCGTGTCACCGGCCACATACACTCTTTTATCGCCAAAGGTAATCACATACCCGTTCCCCTCACCCTTAGGGTGGAAAGGCCGGCCGGGTTTCCTCATGTGCACCAGATTGTAGGCCGGAACGGCCTCTATTTTGAATCCTCCCGCCGTTTTAGTCTCCCCATTTTTCATGACCAGACCGCCTTCGAACTTTTTGGCCACCTTTTCGGTCAAGACCAGGTGGGTCGCGTCAGTTCGAACGGCCGCCACGGCACCCGGATCGGAGTGGTCTCCGTGGGCATGGGTAATCAGGATAAGATCAGCCTTGGGTAATTTTGAATAATCCGTCAAGCGGCCGAACGGATCGACATGGATAATCTTTCCGCCATACTCAAACATGAGTGTACCGTGGCCGATGAAGGTGATTTTTAGAATACCTCCAGCGGTTTCAATCCGATCCACTTCAAATCCTTCCTGGGCCACGGCCGCAAAGGGAAGGCAGAAGAGCAACGCGCCCAATAGAACCATAAATCTTTTCATGATACTCCTCCTTAAATAATGATCCGCTTTGAAAACTCAAAATAAAAACAAGCGCCCATTTTTAACCCGGGCGGAATCCGCCGCACCCGCTGAAGAACATTTTTATTTGGATAATTATATCATTTTTCAGTTTCAGATAAAAACCAAATCCAGCCTGACTGTCCATGACAGCAGAGATAAAGGATTAGCTTTGGAAATAGGGAACCTATGTTAT
>JAZGHI010000578.1:0-3081 GCA_036480955.1 Candidatus Adiutricales bacterium | reverse complement strand
GGTCAACACAAATCACTTTCCTGCCCAATTCTGCCAGAGCGATGGCCAGGTTGGCTGAGATGGTACTCTTGCCTACCCCTCCCTTGGGCCCAACTATACCTAATATCTTTTTCAGTTCCTGCATTAGCCCTGCTTAAACTGAAAACCATTCAAGTCAGCTTCAAAAACTCTCTGAGACTGGTTTCAAGGTTTTCAACCGTGGTCTGCTTTTTATCTTCCAGCGGGAAGGATAACGCCTCTTTGACACTCTGGGCAATTAGTTCCGGATCAAGTGGGTCAGTGAGGAATTTGAGCGGCGGGATGCCTGGCCCTTCGATCGTTTCCATGACCGATGGATCCCCCAGAGCAATGATTTGTGTTGAATCGAGATTTTGGATGGAATTGGCCAGTATTCTTATTTCACTGACCATGCAACCCTTAATATCTAGGATGACTACACGAGGATTATATTCGGTGATAGCCATCTTCGCGATGGTGGCTCTATTATACAGACGTGCCTTTAACCTTGTTCGTTGAAGTATCTCCCTTATTATTCCACCCCTCAGCTCATCAAGCGAAAATATGACCACCTGAAAGGGCATTTAAGCCCTAATCAGCTTCGGTCATGGCCATAATCAGAGCACCCTTGGCCGTGGTGTTTATCGGGTCTTCCGCCAGCCGTACATCAGAAATCTCCACGGGAAGATCGATTTTGTCAAGAACCTTATTAAACCTATTTTTCAATCCCTTGGGTAAGGCCGTGCCGCCGCTCAAAACGATAGGGATCGATTTTGCGATTTTGGGAATGTTGTCCGTCGAAGTCAAAGCACGCTGCAAATTGTTTAGGAGCTTGTATATGAGGTCGTCATAGAATATGTGCAGTGCGGTGTGTATGTTGTCCTTCGGGTCTCTGGAAAGGTCTAATTCCTCCTCTTTGATCCCCTTTATCTTAGTGGCGGGCTCGGCGATGACCGCCCCCACCATTTCATCGATATAATCACCGGCTGATTGCATGCTAAAAGTGATCACCGGGAACGAAAGGTAGGAAAGACAAACGTTGCACATGCCTCCGCCCATGCTGATTCCAATACCCGTGTAATCCTCCGTGGCCAGTTCTGATAGGACAATCGCCATACCCTCGTTGATTGATAATGGGGAATACCCCATCTGGCTGAGAAACATTTTCAGCACCGATTCATGATAGACAACGGCTCCAGGTCCAGCCCCGTCTATGGGCACGCCGGGAACGACCACGCATATTTTCTCGCCAAATTTTTTGGGCTTTTGGATGAGAGTTTCCACAACGGCCTGGACGATAGTCAATCCTTCTTTTTCGTTGGGGCTTAAAAGACCGTTCTTAATAGGCCTTCTAGTGCTCATGTTGAACATGTTGGCAAAATTGTCGGCCGAGTAACCAATGATATAAAAAAGGTCATCATCTTCAAAATACATGATGTCTTGCTGGTCGAGGACGACACGGGCGAATTTGGATCGAGGCATAGTGAAGAAAGCGTTCAGCTGCTTGACTGTATGTATGCGGTTAACCCTGTTTTCAGCGGCTATGATGTGGCTGGTGCCTATATCCAAGCCTACCGGTCCCTTTGGACTGTCCGCCTCTTCTCCGGATTCTTTCTCTTCTGAGACCGTTGGTTTCTGAGAAGCCGCCACCGCCTCCGTTATTTGTCCTGCGGTTACATGGTTTCCTTCTTCACGCTCACTTGAATCGCCGTTGGAAGAAACTTGGTCCTTCAAGGACTCCATACGTTCCCGAAGATTTGATAAATTTTTTTCATCCGGCATTACTTATTCCCTCACTTTTTATTGGTCTGCGCCCATACCGAGATTTCATACCAACCGGGGTACGATTTCTATTTCCTTTATTCAAAAGCTCGCCTGATTTCCAGTTTTGGCCAGGAGGTTGCCTTAAAGACCATGCTCGGGATTCATTCAATCCGCAAAAAAAATAAAACCACTAAAATAATCATTCGCCTTAAGTCAGGCCATAATAAACCAATGTAATTACATATGTCAATTCAGGAATTAAAGATTACCCTCTCTTTCGTAATTTTTTAACCGTTAGTTTAAGGTGGGGTCACTGATTCAACCTTGATTTAACATAAAATTCTTTCCCAAGACTATTTCTGAACTGAATACCGGCCCATAGCTGAACACACGACTTCATGTCAGGGGTGATTTAAGTTCGTTTGATAAATCTCGTGGGCCATTTAGGCCACTTCACACCTACCCCAATACCCATAGACTTCAAACCGACAGGTTCTAGTCCCCGTTGTGAGTGACTATTATCTCAACCCTGCGGTTCACGGAACGATTTTCAGGACTGGTATTGGGGACAATTGGTTGGGATGAGCCCAACCCAAATGTACTAATCCGCTTGGGTGTCAAACCGGTTTCGATAAGCAAGCGGGTAACAACCGCGGCCCTGGCCAGGGAAAGCCCTCTGTTATCGACGTATCGCCCGACGCTTGTCCAGCGCAATAGTTTATCGTCGGTGTGCCCTTCAACCCGGATAAAGACGTTGGGACGGCTTTTGATTTTTTCAGACAGGGACTTGACCCGTGCTTTCCCCTGTTCGGAGATTTCGCTCCCGCCTGAAGTAAAATATAACTCGGTAGAAATTCGGTAGATCTCTATCTTTTTCCCCTGTACCATGACGGGCCTGGCCGCTTCCTGGTCCATACCAGCCAGGCTAGAAGTTTTTCGCTCCAAGGCTGCCATTTTTTTCTCCAGAGCGCTAAGTTCCGTTAGCGTATCGGCCCGGGTAAGAAATGAATTTTCTAGCTGGCCTTCTGAGACCAGATTGGCAATCTTTATGCCGATCGAGTTGACCTGTTCGTCCAAGTTCTCAAACTGCGTTATCAACTGATTTTGTTTCCGGTTGAATTCTTCAATAAGCTGACCTTCTTGCTCAATACTGACCGTAATTTCCTTAAGCCGGTTATTGAAGCTCCTCAGGCTTACACTTACCGGGTCAACTTGTCGGTTGTAAATAGCGTAAGCAGTTGCAAGTAGGGCTATAATCAATAAAATAACAGCCGCCGCACGATAAACAGAGCGCGTGCTTAACCGCTTTTCGAGTGTTTT
>JAZGHI010000577.1:0-2486 GCA_036480955.1 Candidatus Adiutricales bacterium | reverse complement strand
TCGGCCATGGCACCCGGCTCGTGAATTCATCAGAACGTAGGGGCGGTTCGCGAACCGCCCCTACCATCAGTGATAATCAAAACGCCGTGCAGGTGGTTTATTCTCGAGAACGGTAATATGATTCTGGCGATTCGTATTTAAAATATACGGCCCGCGCCAAACCACGGGGTATCAACCGGAAAAATTTGAGCATTTATTTACCTGCGGTAAAAAATTTGATCGAAAGACGAAGCAAGCTTCGGGGAAATGGGACCCCCACTGGGGGATTAAAAGCGCAATTTTTTAAAACCGTTTTCATGTATTGGACTTTTTTATGTCAAGGAGGGGTGTAAATGAGATTTATAGAAATTTTAACCGAAGAGCACAATCTGATACGGCAAGTTTTGGATCTTTTTACTCTGTCCGTTGGACAATTGGAAATGTATGAACGGCCTCCAACGGTATTTTTTGATAAAGCCGTCGATTTTACGCGTAATTTCGCGGACAATTTCCATCATTTTAAAGAAGAACATGTGATGTTCGTTTTACTTGCCCAGAAAAAAAGCGGTTTAATAGATGCGCAAATTGATGTCTTGAGGCATCAGCACGATCGCGGACGCAATTTCACGGCGGAAATTTCAAAATCACTTAAAGGTTACGCTACAGAAGATGAAATTGCCACGACCAACCTGGTGGAAAATCTGGCCTCGTATGTGGCGCTCCTGAGAAGGCATATACATAAAGAGGATTATGTCTTTTATCCGATGGCGCAGCAAACCCTTACAGATGAAGAAAAGGATCGTTTACTAGGGGAATTCAGGGCGCAGGCAGAGAAGGCCGGAGGTTTGGAGTTTGCTAGAAAATATCGGACTCTGATCCAGGAGATGGGCTCCTTAATAGGCGGCTGAGTGTACCGCCGTGTCCGATCCAGATGTCTAGAGGAGGGGTAAATGATGGGGGGAAGAGAGCCGGGGGGGAAAATTTCTGATGGAAATTGATGATGAAGACATCCTCGAGGCCATGAAACAAATTCCGGGTTACCTGGATATCACACCCGGTGATTTCAAGCAGGTTTATTTGAAAGCCTACGAACACGCGCTGAATCGGCTCACAACCTCTCTTAAAGCGGCTGACGTAATGACCACGGATGTCGTCTGGGTAAAAGAAGACACGCCGGTGGTGGAAGTGGCTGAGATTATGGAAGCTAGCCGCGTGTCCGGTCTTCCGGTAATTGGAGGAGACGGGAAGGTGGTTGGGGTAATATCGGAAAAGGATTATCTGGTAGAGATGGGCGCGGATCAAGACGGAAACTTCATGACTTTGATAGTGGAATGTTTAAAGACCGGCCAATGTAAATCCACTTCCGTGCGGGTGAAAAAGGCAGCCGACATTATGAGCCGACCCGCTGTCACGGTGGGTGAGGAGACAACGCTCCAGGAAGTGACGGCGCTTTTCGCGCAAGAAGGTATCAACCGGGTTCCGGTTCTGGATAGGCGCTCAAAACTGACGGGTATTGTGACGCGGGAGGACATTCTGCGGATTCCCTGGTTAAGGCTAGCCCCATGAACTACTTGACCAAGATGAAGGGAAACACCAAAAGCCCGCCTGGTGTGGGGCTAGTCGAGATTGTCTGGTCCTGGATCGGCTCTTTTTCAGGCATCACGGCTGTGGCCTATCTGCATTTCAATCTGCTGGAAGAATCGGATATGATGTTGATAATCGGTTCGTTCGGCGCATCGGCCGTACTGATTTATGGGGCCGTAAAGAGTCCTCTGGCCCAACCGAGGAACCTGATTGGAGGCCATGTTATCTCCGCCTTGATCGGTGTGGCTTTTTACCGGCTATTACCCGAGCATCTGTATCTGGCCTCTCCTCTGGCCGTGGCCACGGCCATCGCGGCCATGCATCTGACGAAAACCCTGCACCCACCGGGCGGGGCCACGGCTCTGATCGCGGTCATCGGGAGTGAGAGAGTCCACGGACTCGGTTTTTTCTACGCGGTTATACCCGTGGGCCTTGGCGCGGTCCTGATGCTCATAGTAGCGCTCCTGGTTAATAACATCCCCAAAAACAGGAGTTATCCCGAGTTCTGGTTCTGATTAGAGCGTTTGTCATATTAATGTTCCGTTTTAGGCCATTAATAACATGAAAACTATGCCGGTCAATCGTCCGCCATACGTCGAGACAAACGCCAAAACATCGTGTAATTGCCTCTAGTTATATGTCTCTGATGTTAGTTGACTGGATAATAGCTCCCTTTACTGGAAACGGAACATACTTTTGGCAATTACTATATAGAATCATCTCCAAAAGAGTTGATGAAAATGATAAGGATTCAAGGGGTCAAGGGTCCAAGGATTCGAGTGAAATGCTTAAAATATTTTCGAACTATAAAAATCGGGGTGGCCCGGACGTCACACGTCCGGGTTGCGAAGCAACAAGAGGGATATCCGAGGAAGTTGATGACGATCCAGGAGATAGTTATTTGTGGTAATCATTGAAAAGAG
>JAZGHI010000576.1:0-2488 GCA_036480955.1 Candidatus Adiutricales bacterium | reverse complement strand
GAAGTTCTTAAGGATATGATTGAGCTTTTTGATGTAAGTCCCTTTTCCCACAAGGATTATTTAGACTCCATCAGTACACCGGCCAGGGCTAGCCGGCAGAACATCCGCAATCTCTCAGTGGCCTCGGGTAAACTTGATCACGCCCGCATTATAAAGGAGATTAACGAGTTCCTTGACCCGGACGCCGTCGTGGTGGCGGACGGGGGAGACACGTTCGTCGCGACGTTAATGGGGACCGACGTCTCATTGCCAGGCCATTTTCTGGCTTACGGTGATTTTGGCTGTCTCGGGGTGGGCATTCCTTTCGGACTGGCCGCCAAACTCAGACATCCGGATAAGCAGGTTTTGGTAACCATGGGGGACGGATCGGCGGGAATAAATCTGATGGAGTTCCATACAGCCTCACGCTTTAACCTGCCCATTGTCATGGTCGTCTTCAACGATCAGGCCTGGGGCATGATCAAGAGATCCCAGAAGGCCTACGGCCCGGACCGGATTGTGGGTTGCGAGCTGGGAGAAGTGAGTTACGAGAAAGTGGTCGAGGCGCTTGGCGGGTACGGTGAACGGGTCGATAAGGCGGATGACATAAAACCGGCATTGAAAAGGGCCTTTGCTTCAGGCAAGCCGGCCTGCATCAATGTGTATGAACCGGTGGATTGAGGCGGAACCATGAGCCAGTGGTTTGAAGACGAATCATTCTGGATAGACATGTATCCTTTTCTGTTCCCCCAGAAAAGGATGGAAGAGGCGGATTTCGAAATAGAAAAACTCCTCAACCTTATTGAATTTAAAGGAGATTCGGTCTTGGACTTATGCTGCGGGCCAGGCCGCCACGCCATCAGCCTGGCCAAACGCGGATTCAGTGTGACTGCGGTTGACCGGACCTCGTTTTTCCTGGAAAAAGGCAGGCAAAGGGCCAAATCCGAAAAACTGGACATCGAATTCGTGCTTCAAGATATGCTCAGTTTTAAACGGCCCGAGAGCTTTGACCTGGCCCTGAACTTATGGACCTCTTTCGGCTATTTTGACAGGAAAGAAGACGATTTAACCGTACTCGATAACATTTACCAGAGCCTCAAAGCAGGGGGTGTATGCCTGATAGACCTGTTCGGGAAAGAAACTCTGGCCGAAGATTTTCAACCCACCACCTCGGACGAACTAGCGGACGGCACGATTCTGGTTCAGCGCCATAAAATTTTCGATAACTGGACCCGGATCAGGAACGAGTGGATCCTTATCAAGAATGGTATTGCCAAATCTTACACATTTCATCACACCCTGTACTCCGGACAGGAACTAATGGATCGTCTTGAACGGGTGGGTTTTACAGATATAAGATTATTCGGTGACTATGAGGGGACCGAATACGGCCCTGAGGCCCGACGTCTGATCGCGGCCGCGCGGACAGAATAAGCAGACCAGGAGGACCGGGCTTAAAATTGCCATCAGCCCTGGTCTTTCAAGGCGGGGATATTTATTCAAAGAAAAGCGTCAATTTTTCCAGGGTAACCGGTTCTCCCCGCCGGGTATCCAGGATAACCAGGAGAGCCTGCGCCTCAGGATTCCAGCTGATTACCGGAGACCCGGAGTAGGCCGCCTTAACCGGTCCCTGGGAAACATCCACCAGCCGATGCAGATGCCCTAAGGCAATATAATCCCACCCTGAATCGCGAATCTCATGAGCATGAATGGGAGAAGCTCGAAAGCCCGATTCGCCCTCCGGGTAAAAAAATCCATGGGCCATGGCCACATGCCAGGCCCCACCGTTTTTGGACGGTAATCCTTTGAGGGGCTGATAGTCGGGTGTGTGCTCGATCATGCCCCTTCCCCAAATAACAACCGGTAAATCCGGAACCTCGTATAACTCCCCGTCAATATCGGTGATTACGTAGGGACGCTTATCGGAGTTTTGCCAAGCGGGTTGACGATACGTCTCGGTTGGACCCAGACAATCGTGGTTTCCCGGGATGAGGACGGCCTGACACTCGAGGCGTTCAAACTGGTCAAGCACGAAAGAGACGACTTCCTCAGTTGGCTGGTAGGTATCAAAAAGATCTCCGGTGAAAAGCAGAAGATCTACTTTATGATGGTTAGCCGCGTTCATCAAGGCCTCGAGAGCCCGGAAGGGGGATTGAATCGGGTCCGTTTTTAAATAATCCGTTTCTTCAAAAGCTCCCGGAAGATGCAGATCCCCGGAATGAAGGATGGTGACGGGGGGTAATTCTTTCTGATTATGGGATATGACCGGTTACCTCTCTACGGTTTTTTATGGTTATGGTAACCTGCCGCGGCGTGGGAAACCTGCCGCGGCAGTACAATTTTTTTTGTCTTACTTCTTCCGGCGCAAAAATGGCTACATGACGGCGTTTATCTTACCTTGAGTCTCCACCGCTTCATCTACGATACTGGCGATAAGATCCGCTACGGTCGGGATGTCTTTAATTCGCCCCATGGCCTGGCCGATGGGCAATAATCCCTGGTCCAGGTT
>JAZGHI010000575.1:0-2027 GCA_036480955.1 Candidatus Adiutricales bacterium | reverse complement strand
AATTTAGTTGGAGAACAAACGCTTGGACCCTTGACCCCTTGAATCCTTTCAAATGACGCTGAATATGGCCATTATGGTTTATTCGAGAAACGCTTTTACGGCCCGGTTAAAGGCCGAAGGATTTTCCTGAACCGGCAGGTGAGACGCCGACGGGATTTCCTCGAGTTCAGCCTCGGGCATCAACCGGCACATTTCTTGAGCCGCACTTGCTGATAAGACCGGACTGTTCGCCCCTCGAATTACGAGAACCGGACAACTGATCCCCGCCAGATACGGCCTCAAATCTTCCACCACAAAGCCGGATTCGACCACGTCCTGCCGCATCTGAAGATCGTACCTGGGTGTGAATTTACGGTCCGAAGCCTTTTTATATCCATGAGCGATTATCCGGCGGCAGGTCTGGCGGGTAAGTCTGGGATAAGCCGAGGAAATCCCGTTTACTAACGTATCAAAACTTCCCGGCCCAGGCCCTTCACCAGCCAACCATGACTTGAGCGCCATAATAGAGCCATGGCTGGCCGCCGGACGCGAATCCACCACAACGAGCCGGTTTACCTTGTCAGGCAGGCAGGCGGTAAAAAAAAGGGCGTTACGTCCGCCCATTGAATGACCGACCAGAATAATACTGTCAAGATCTAGAAGTTCTATAAACCCGGATAGATCTGAAAAATGATCCTCCAGACCGTAGGCGCCCTCTTTGACCCACGCACTCCTTCCGTGCCCGCGCTGGTCCAAGGCCAGAATATGATAATTAAGGCTGAAAACACGGGCAAAATCATCCCACACGTGACCATGCCCCAGAAAGCCATGAAGAAGCAGCATGGTGGGCCTGTCCTTAGGCCCCCATTCCAGATAATGGAGTTTCAGCCCGTTTACTTCAAGCCGCCTGTCCCGTGGTTCGCCGATTGCTGAAATGGTCTGCCGGGTATTGTTTTGTTTCGAGGTTATCTTCTTCGATTTTATAGTAATTGCCAAAAATATGTTCCGTTTCCAGCAAAGGTAGCTATTATCCTGTCAGCTAACATCGGAGATATGTAACTAGTGCCCGTCCGGAAATGGTTATTTTCTCCAATCTCTTTGTTGGACGAAAAAAATTATCCTCGGAATATCAAATATATGCCTGCGGCAATTTTTTTCGTCCGCCTCGATTTTGAAAAAAATTCCTCATTTCTGGACAGACACTAACTAAAGGCAATTACATGATGTTTTGGCGTTTGTTCCGATGTATGGGGGACGATTAACCGACATAGTTTTCATGTTATTAATAGCCTAAAACTAAAACATTAATATGACAAACGCTCTAATCCGACGAAGGTTTTTTCTTCGGCTTTTGAAGTGCCATCTCACTGCCGCAGCAGGTTGGATCGCATTCGCTGGGTTTTGTGCAGAGCACTTCCGTGTTGCAGGATGAACATTTATATCTTTTTCCCAATTGACTCATTATATTCCTCCTGGAGTCTACCTGAGTATCTTTTTTACATCATTTTCATGGGCTGACCGCAACAGATTAATTCACCGTCGCCGCCCTTGGTAACCATATACGTTGCACCGCATTTTTCGCAGGTATACCTTTTTCCAACTTTATTGGCCATTTTGACCTTTTCCCTCCTGAGTATTTGTTATATTGGTAGCCACTTAAGGTTATATCGGTGTCGCTAAAATGTCAAGTTAGGGCTGACCGTATTCCTGCACCAGAGATTTGCGGGAAAGTTTGCCCAGAGCGCTTCGGGGGAGTTCATCCACGAATATTACCGAACGCGGCCGCTTGAATGAAGCCAGTCTCGAACGGGAATGTTCAATTATCTCCTCCTCCGTGGCTGTTTCATTTTCCTTAAGGACCACAATAGCCCTCGGCTCCTGCCCCCAATCTTCGTTCGCGACCCCAATTATGGCCACTTCGTCCACCTTGGGATTTGTCAGGACGACTTCCTCGACCTCTCTCGGAGATATGTTCTCACCGCCGCGGATAATCAGGTCGTCGGCCCGGCCGGCCAGAAAGATATAATCGTCCTCGTCCATCCAGCCCA
>JAZGHI010000574.1:0-2500 GCA_036480955.1 Candidatus Adiutricales bacterium | reverse complement strand
TATCGTGCCCTATTTCGAGAAAGGAACTCTGGTCAGCCTTTCCAGGTACTGGGCCGATTATGTGATAACCGAATGGGGTCTGGCTGAGCTGATCGGGAGGACTCACCGGGAAAGGGCCGAAGAACTGATCCGTGTGGCCCATCCCGATTTCCGGGATGAGCTTACGGAAGCGGCGGAGAACATTTGCTAGCCATCTAAAATCAATGATTTTCTTGACACCAGGGCTTTAAAATACTAATCTTTCTGGCACATTCTACCGGGGCTTTTTTTCACGAGCAGGATTTTTTCGGCCGTTATAAAAACCGAATAAAGTAACTCATCAGAAATGATGGTCAAACAAATGATCTTCTCCACGGCAAATTGATGGGGCTTCATTTTCTGAATCCTTATCTTCATGAAAAAGCACGTTTCGGGGAATTTTACCTAAAATTATCAACATTGTTAAAGGAGGATGGAAAGATGAAAATTGACGATGTCAAATGCGTAGGCATCCTGGGAGCCGGTGTCATGGGCGGCGGAATTGCCCAGGCAGCCATTATTCATGGCTTCAAAGTCATCGTCCGGGATCTGACGGATGAAATCAACGAGAAGGCCAAGGATACTATCATCAACGGCCGATTTGGAATTAAAGGCGGGGTGGAAAGAGGCAAGCACACACAGGAAGAAATGGACAAGGCTGTGTCTCTGCTCAATTTCACCACCGATGTGCAGGATTTTAAAGACGTTGACCTGCTTATCGAGGCCATCGGCGGCGGCGAGGGCGGCGCTATCGAAAACAAGCCTTTGAAAATCAAGGTCTTCGGCGAGATGGACGAGATCGTAAAGGATGAGGCGGTATTCGCCAGCAACACTTCCGTGTTTACCATTGCCGACCTGGCCGAGGCAACCAAGCGCAAGGACAAATTCATCGGCATGCATTGGTTCAGCCCGGCCAACATTATGAAACTGGTCGAGATCATCTATACAGCCGAGAGTTCTGATGAGACCCAGCAGTTGTTGGTAGACATCTGTGAGGCCTGGGAAAAGATTTGGGTGAAGGCCAAGGATATACCTGGTGACACAGGTTTCATCGGCAACAGGGTAATGGGCGCGGCCAGACGCGAGGCATTGAAGGTCGTTGAGGAAGGAATCGCCACGGCCGAGGACGTCAACACGACCATGATACACGGCTTCCGCTGGCCGGCCGGCCCTCTGTTTGTGGGCGGACCCGGCGCCAGGAGCGGATGGCGATAAAAAGCATAATTGTTTAACGGTACCACAGCGGTCGGGGATTTATCTCGGCCGCTTTTAATTTTTTTAAGAGAAAAGAAAAGTTTGTATCTTTAGCGGGATTTTTATATAGTATGGCCATTGTCGCAGAACTTCACAAGATAGATTTCTCATGAAAATCAAGACTCTACGGGGGGATAAGATAAAGACAGACACGGGTCTCAAAGGAGTTCAAGGTTTCGGAAAACGAGACCAATTGGGGTAAGCCTTCATTTACATATACAGACAAGGTCGCCTACCAGCACAAGGTCTATGATTTTAAAATCCCACTCGAGGAACTTGGGTAACGGAAGACAAGAAAATCAAAAACCTGGAACTGGCCTTCGCCGCTTATGGTACGGACGCTCCGATCGGCCGAATCTATCCAGACCTGGCCTTTGATCCCCAGACCGGCACTTATCTCATGGCTTTCATCGATTATGCCGGCTATGGTGTCGGCTCGATTGATCATTATCGACGACGTGGATGTCCACACTCCAATTGAATCAGAAGCCGAACAGATTGTCTTGTCCCACGTTATCAGGCACGCCGATAAAAAAACATACCTCGACATGCACCATGAAATTCGTGCTATCCAGGCCGACCCGGAGGCGAATTCATTATCGGGGAAGATAAAATGGTTTGTATTACTGCCGGGCTTTATCGGAAGATTATTCTAGGGGGCCTTTACTAAAAATCCCCACTGGTGGAAGAGATATGGAGGAAGAAATGCCGTCTGAAGTATCCGGCTGGACCGGAAAGATATTGAAGGTCGATCTTACAAACTCGAAGGTGTCCGAACTCGATACCATGGATTACGCGGACCGCTTTTTAGGCGGCCGGGGCGTTGCCACGCGCATTTATTGGGATGAAGTAGCCCCTGAGACCGGGGCCTTTGATCCTGAAAACCGTTTGATCTTGATGACCGGGCCCTTGGGAGCTACCGGAGCGCAAGGCGCTTCCCGGTTCGAAGTGGTGGGCAAGTCGCCCATGCTGAAACCGGAGGGTTTCTGCTACGGAAATTTAGGCGGATATTTCGGGCCGCATCTGAAAAAGGCTGGGTTCGACGGAGTAGTGGTGCACGGGGCGGCTGAAAAACCTTCTTACATCTGGATAAATGATGGCCGGGCCGAGATCCGGGACGCGAGTTCTCTATGGGGTAAAGGCACCTCCCAGGTTCGGGAAAGCCTCAAAGAAACCCACGGCAGAAACGTACACTTCGTGACCACTGGCCCGGCGGGGGAGAACAAAG
>JAZGHI010000573.1:0-2497 GCA_036480955.1 Candidatus Adiutricales bacterium | reverse complement strand
CCGTGCCTCACCATTCCAACGCCGACCAGTTTCTAATGAATTTCGATGCTTTTTTTAGCCGGAAGTACGACCGGCTGGTGGAGGTTTACTCCAGTTGGGGCCGTGCCGATGATGTATCTTCTGATATGAACCTTAATAATGACAAATTCCCACAACTCGAGATTACCAGATTCATGCGAAAATACCGGTTCGGACTGATTGCCTCCAGCGACGGGCACGATGGCAACCCCGGTAACGCCAGCCTTTGCGGAGGGCATCGCTACTTTCTCGGGCACCCTAACGGAAGCGGCCGGGCGGTCGTATTGGCTGACGGACTTTCGAGAAACTCGGTTTTTGACGCCCTTAAACAAAGGCGTTGTTACGCCACAACCGGGACTCCCATGGGCCTGTTTTTTTCTGTAAACGGTCATGAGCTGGGCAGTGTTATCGAAGGAGGTAGTGAAACAGGCCCGGCGGAACTAAAGCTTGTCGTCAAGGCTGTGGACAACATCACCCGGATAGAATTAATCAAGAACGGTAATATACATCTCACCCTGCGGGACATTGAATCGTTAGGGCTAGAGACCGAGATTGAAGACCCTGAATTTGACAGCTCCGAGGACAGCTACTACTACGTTAAAGTATTTCAGGAAGACGGCGAGATGGCCTGGTCAAGCCCGGTCTACTTCGTGGGAGAAAAAACCCGAAGATAAAACAGACAATGGCCTGACAAAAGATATGTATACACGACCCGAAAAGATAAGGTGGGCTCCGAAAATACGCCCGAAATTATTAAAAAAGCTTTACCACACGGACGCGCTCAGGATTCAGGATATCGATCTTTGTGACGATGTGGGCATAAGGCTGTACCTTCGCTGCCAGACCATAATTCGGGCTCATAACAGGGAAGCGGAATGCCCCAGGTGCGGGACTGTTTTTAAGGTTCACGATTCCTGGAAAGATCCGGCTGATAAAATTGCTGTCTGCCCGAAAGATAAATGCGGCTGGCAGATAACTTTTGGACAATATTTCCAAAGCAAGCGGCATCGTGAAATATTTGCGGGCAACGCCGTGCTGGTCTTTAAAGAATATTACGTCCAATATCCTCTGGCACGGTCCTACCGGGAAAAGATGCTCCTTATCGACAGCCTGATTCACAGTTTTCATGTTGACCTGAAGACAAACCTGTCCGGTCGATCCGCGGCCAACAATCTGATTGAAGGCAACCATAAAATGGTCCTGGAATTTTTAGAAGGACTCTCCGCCATTGATTCTGAAAAAAAGCGGGAATGGCGCGACAGGGTGAAGATAATGCAAATCAGGAGGAAAGGGATAGGCTAGACTGGGTTCTATGGTGAGTAAAAACTTGAAATAGGCGAAGGTGAAAAAAACGGAACGGATATGAAGACGACGAACCTGGCTTACACCCGCCACATGACACTAATTTAATGCATTCATAATAATCCCTGTCAATAAATAAAGACAAAGAGGGTATCTCTCTTACTTTTCCACGGTCATCTCAGCCGCTGAAATGACGCCATTACTCATTAAAGTTGAAAAGCAAATGTTCAGGCCCAGTTAATTGATTT
This sequence comes from Candidatus Adiutricales bacterium, assembly GCA_036480955.1. GTDB lineage: Bacteria > Desulfobacterota > Desulfarculia > Adiutricales > JAFDHD01 > JAZGHI01. The sequence goes on along the minus strand of JAZGHI010000573.1, from coordinate 929 downwards.
AACTCTGAAAAGCTGAATAACGGTCCTTTTGCGCGTCCAACTGGGATGGTCAAGCATTTTCCCGGCTCATGAAAAGGGCCGAGTTAGAGCCGATTGTAAAACGCTGTCAAGTTTGGGTTTAGTACCTGTTCGGATGATGCTGAAACATGGGAAAGGGGCTCTTTGGAAGCCAGAGAAAAAAACCCCATAAAAACAGATAATTACATTTTTACGTATTTTTTATATTTTTTTTTATTTTTTTCTTGACATTGCTGGCCGATTAGGTTAGCAACTACCTCTAATCATTGAAAAAGACAAGCGACCTGACGATTTTGTTTTTTTCCTTGACATACAACATATTGTAGTAATAGAAATGTTCAACACAAAATAAGATGTTTGTAGCGCTTTAAAGTTAAAAAGATGGAATTTTGTAACTATTTTCTACACATGTCAGAGAAGATAAAGGGTTGGGCTGAACTGGATCAGATCGGTGCAAAAAATCTCAGGCGCTGGCCTAGTTGGGCTTTGAACGAGATTACTGTTCGGAACGGATAGCCCGGATAGGCTATCGTAATTTTTACATAATATCAGGCTTGATACCCCCGGAGGTTTTTACTAGATGGCCGCCTTCCGATTTGCTCAACCGGAACCTCGTAAAAAGGAACTCCCACCAGCTTGTGCCCAGGAATGTATTTGGTACGAGCCCAGCAATGAAAATCTGGCTTGTGTTAATCGCCACGAGATTATATGCAGCCAGCATCGTCTGGAGATTTTCAAACCCAAGGAAGCATAAGATGCGGCCCTGAAATAAACCGGGGCTGATATGCCTCATTGGAACCATTCCTAAATAAAAATCCTATACAAGTTCGCAATTTTCAGCTGGCCGCAACTAACGTGTCCGCGCTTCCCGAAATTCTTATGGCCTAAGAATCAGGTCTGACTCTTTGTTC
>JAZGHI010000572.1:0-4682 GCA_036480955.1 Candidatus Adiutricales bacterium | reverse complement strand
GTTTGGGACCGCCGCCCATACCGGCGCCCATGGTACGGCCCATTCGTTCCACACCGACTGAAAGGCCGCAGTCGTAAGAACCGAGCATGATCCCCATGGCGACGCGCTGGGCGGTCTCCATGCTGGAACCGCACTGCCGGTCCGTCATGAAGTTGGTCACTTCAACTGGCAAGCCCGCCAGACGGGTGATGTTGCCTAAACCGGCTACGTCATACTGGCTGCCGCCATGGCCGATACCGCAATCCTCGATCATGGTCGGCTCAACTTGTGGATTTCGCCTCAGCAACTCCTTGATCAGAAGCGCTCCGACTTCATCCAGACGCGTGGCCTCTAATTTGCCCCTGCCGCCGCGCGCGAATGGCGACCTGACCCCGTCTACAAGTACTGCATTTCTTGCTTTCATTAGGTTTTGCTCCTTCCTTAGAATGTAGGTTAGCTCCCGTGTAGGGAGAATTCACAATTATAAAAACTTACTCTCTCTCGATTCTCGGCGATCACTCTAATAGCACATTTTCATAGTCAATTTCAACTTGATTCTGTTTACGTTATTGTCGTTTTCAATTATTCTTGGAAGTATGCCGGTCCGAGACAAGGGCCTAGCTTCAGTTGTCTAAAAATGGTAAATAGAATAATTATGGCCTATAATGCGATTTATCAATAAAATCTCAAATGATTTCAGGAGGAGAAGTCAGTTGTCAACGGCACAGAAAACCTTTTAACAACTCTTTTTAGCCTACGGCCGATTTTTGAACGGTTTTTAAGATATGAAAGCCCAGGTATTAAATAAAATCAATAAGATGACAGAGAATGCCAATCCTCTGGAAATAGCGGACATGCCGATACCAGTTCCAGGGGAAAATGAGATTTTAGTGAAGGTCTCGGCCTGTGGGGTCTGCCATACTGAACTGGATGAGATCGAAGGGCGAACCCCTCCACCTCGTTTTCAGGTAATTCTGGGACATCAAATCGTAGGCCGGGTGAAAGAAAGGGGCTCCAAAGCCGGGAAGTTCCAGATAGGAGATCGCGTCGGCATCGGTTGGATTCATTCGGCCTGTGGAAAATGCGAACACTGTCAGAAAGAGAACGAGAACTTGTGTGACAAGTTCCAGGCCACGGGAAGAGACGTCCATGGCGGTTACGCAGAATTCACTGCTGTCCCGGAAGATTTCGCCTACAAAATTCCGGATGTTTTTTCAGACTTCGAAGCTGCCCCGCTTCTCTGCGCCGGGGCCATAGGCTATCGGTCCATGAAACTAACCGGTTTGAAAGACGGGCAAAACCTGGGTTTGACCGGTTTCGGGGCTTCGGCCCACCTGGTGCTTAAAATGGTTAAACACCGGTTTCCACGCTCCCATGTATTTGTATTCGCCAGAAGCGAAAAAGAAAGGGCTTTTGCCAGGGAACTTGGAGCGGTCTGGTCGGGTCCGGCCGAGCAGGAGTCTCCCCAAAAACTCAAGGCCATTATAGACACTACCCCGGCCTGGAAACCTGTGGTCGAGGCTTTGAAAAATCTCGAAAAAGGCGGCCGGTTGGTCATAAACGCCATCCGGAAAGAAGATTCAGACAAAGATTTTCTATTAAACCTTGAGTACCCGACCCATTTATGGTTTGAAAAAGAGATCAAGAGTGTGGCCAATGTAGCCAGAACGGACATCATCGAATTTTTGAACCTGGCGGCTGAGATCCCAATTAAACCCGAAGTCCAGATTTTCTCCTTAAATGAAGCCAACATGGCGCTGAGGGAACTAAAAGAGCGAAAAATCAGAGGCGCAAAGGTTTTAAAAATGGATTGATTAAAGCCTTACCGAAAACAGTCTAGAATGCCCCCATCAGAAAGTACCCCCAGAAAACCGGCCGAAGGTTCACTCTCAAATGAAGTTCAACATTCGTGGGACGTGTCACCTCGGGAAGCAATTGCCATCCAAAAAAAATTAGCGGGTCTGGTAATAAGGGAAAATAGAATAAATCATGTTACCAGAATCGCGGGTGTCGATGTTGGCGTTAAGGAGGGTATGGCCCGCGCGGCCGTGGCGGTTCTCTCCCTGCCCGCTCTTAGGCTGATTGAATATGCTCGAGCCGAACTGAAAATAACTTTTCCTTACATACCCGGTCTGCTCAGTTTTAGAGAGGGTCCGGTAATTATCAGCGCGTTTGGAAAACTTAAAGTCAGGCCGGATATGATTATCTTTGACGGTCAAGGGATCGCCCATCCCCGGCGTCTGGGGATAGCCAGCCATATAGGGCTGCTGCTTGACGTTCCGGCCATAGGCTGCGCCAAGTCCCGGTTGTGCGGCCGGCATGAAGAACCGGGCTTTGAAAAGGGTGATTTTAGCCTGCTTAAAGACAACAATGAGACCATAGGCGCTGTGGTTAGAACCCGGCGAAACGTCAGGCCCGTCTTCGTATCAACCGGTTATAAAGTCGATTTACCCACCAGCCTAGAATTCGTGCTGAAGTCATGCACCCGCTTTCGCTTGCCTGAAACCACCCGGTCCGCCCACCGGCTGGCCGGCCTGGATAATCCGGTTTGAAGAACCGGGTAACCTGTACACACGGCCCATCCGTTATTTAATCTATTATGGCCGGGTATATAATGGTTTTTAGTTGGCCGCGGAAGTTAAAAGTCGCGGACGGCATCAACTGGGTCATGAATATCAGGATCAAATCCTCGGCCGGATCAATCCAGAAGACAGTGCTGGCCGCGCCGCCCCAGGAGTATTCTCCGACTGAGCCGATCTGCTGGGAATTAGCCAGGCTGAGAATAACGGCGAAGCCCAGGCCAAAACCGGTGCCTTCATTTGGCGTCTCGGCAAACGCGCTGACGCTCATCTCAGTCAGGTCCTTCCCTTCGGGCAGGTGATTCAAAGTCATCAGCTCGATGGTCTTGCGGCCCAGGATACGGGCTCCGTCAAGTTCACCTCTGTTCAAAAGCATCTGGCAGAAACGGAAATAATCCGAGGCAGTGGAAACAAGACCGCCGCCGCCTGAGAAAAAAGTGGCCGGCTTGGTGTAGGGGCTGCCAACCGGGTCGTCTTCCAGTCTGAGTTTTTTATCCGGAGTCCGTGTGTAATTGGCCGCGAAGCGGTCCAGTTTTTCCTCCGGCACGTTAAAACTGGTGTCCACCATCTTGAGCGGTTCGAATATCTTGGTTTTTAAATATTCATCAAAGGTCATACCCGACATGACTTCTACCAGGTAACCCAGGATATCGGTCGATACCGAATAATTCCAATGTTTCCCCGGTGAGAATTCCAGAGGAATACCCGCCAGTTTCTCGACCATTCCCTTAAGGTTGTCCCCGTGCCGCGCTCCCAACTCCAGTTTTCGATAGGCCCGATCCACATTGCTCCGATTCATAAATCCGTAAGTAAGACCGGACTGGTGGCTCATAAGGTCGCGAATAGTCATGGGGCGTTCCAGCGGTGTGGTCATGAAATTCGGGTAAAGCCCGGCCGAGTATACCTCCAGGTTCCTCCATTCCGGTATGAATTTTTGAACCGGGTCCATTAGCTGGAAAAGGCCTTGCTCGTAAAGCATCATGAGCGCCACCGAAGCAATAGGCTTGGACATGGAATAGATACGGAAGATGGTATCTCTGGTCATGGGTTTCCCGCGTTCCAGATCCATGGATCCCAGTGGTGAGAAATAAGCAATTTCGCCTTTTCGCGCGACCAGGGTGAGGGCTCCGGCGATTTTCGCGGGATTGATATAACGCTGGTTAAGATGACGGTCTATGAGGTCCAGTTGCGCGCTGGAAAGACCCACTTCTTCTGGTTTAACGGTCATTAAAATCTCCTTTTTGTTCCTGAGAATCGATCTCGGAATGAAAATTGATCGCTTAAGTTAGGGCATAATCCGAATCTTTGTCAAGCCAGTTGGACTGGAAATACCAGAATTGGATATTATTATTCTTGATTTCAGGCAGGCGTGGTGGCAAAGCCACATATAACAATAGTTGGGTTACGGATTTCGAGATAAACGAGGGCGCAGTGGTGAAGCTGGTCAAAATCGGCCTGATTAGCTGCGGCGACCAATTCCGTTGGCGGATCGAAATCCGGGAAGCCCTGTGAGAGATTGATGGACCGTGTTCATCAGCCACCCGGGTCATTTCACGAATGACCGATTCAGTAAAATTTTTCAGGTGGGAGGCGGTAGACGGTATTCTTTTTCTCCCAAAAAGGGTCGAGGATGTTGAGAATAAGCTTGCGGTCAGTTGCCGGCCGGGCAGGCGAGTTCACAGGCCCGGCAATACTTGACATACAAGACCGGCGCGTTCTCGTCTGTCATCTCCTCCACATGTATTTTGTTTTCAACGTCAAGGTCAATTTGTATAAAGCAGCTAGGCCTTAAGTAGGCATCAGTCTTAAAAGCATGCTGCGGACACGCGCTCCGGCAAGGCATATCGCATCCATTACAAGGGTCGTAATCGACAGCCGGCGACGGCTTCAGATCCTGCTCTATAAACAGACCCCGCAGCCGGACACGCGGACCGTACTCCGGCGTAATCAAAAGATTGTTCTGGCCGATAATGCCTATACCAGCCAGCACGGCCGCGTCTTTGAGGTAAATACCTCCCTGATCTAACGAGTAAGGCAGGGGGTGAGATATGATTTCATGTTCCCCTTTCAACCACGCGGCCACTTGTACGGCCATCAGGTTCTTCTTGCGGTTACCATCGGAAT
>JAZGHI010000571.1:0-2839 GCA_036480955.1 Candidatus Adiutricales bacterium | reverse complement strand
GGGCCCGGCAGGTCAAGCCTCTTCAAACCTTTCTTAAATCCTGGCTGGACGAGTCGCGGACTCACTTGAGAGGGAAAGGGGTCAGCCTGGCCCTGGACGTGGACCCATATCAAGTCATGTAGAAAATAATTTCAGATTTCAAGTGATTGACAGTAAGTAAAAAAAGCAGTAGTTTAAATTTTATGTATTTTATTAGGCCCTAAGGCCGAGGAGGGCTGATGGAAAAAAAGGATGAGAAACTCATTGCCACCCTGGTGGAAAAAGACCCCGAGCTAAAGGAGTTAATGGAAAATCACCTTAAACTTGGCGAACGGGTCGATGAGCTTTCCAAACGGTCATATTTGACCACAGAAGAATCTTTAGAAAAAAAGAAACTTCAAAAATTAAAATTAGCCGGGCGAGATAAAATCGAAGCCATCCTGGCTAAATATCGGAAGAATTAATTAAAATGGAATTGAGCGGAGCAAGGATCCTCCTGGAGAGCCTGAAGCGGGAGGGCGTAGAGATCATTTTTGGCTATCCCGGAGCGGTTTTAATAGACATTTACGACGAATTGCCCAAGACCCAGATCAAGCACATTCTGGTTCGTCACGAGCAGGGCGCGGTTCACGCCGCCGATAGTTATGCCCGGGCGTCGGGTAAGACGGGTGTTGTCCTGGTGACCAGCGGTCCGGGTGCCACCAATACTGTTACGGGTATCGCCAGCGCTTTCATGGATTCCGTCCCCATAGTGGTGTTGACCGGGCAGGTTCCCACGGCAGTCATCGGTAACGACGCCTTCCAGGAAGTGGATATCGTGGGCATCACCCGGCCCTGCACCAAACACAATTACCTGGTAAAGGAAACGGCCGATCTGGCCAGGATTATTAAAGAGGCCTTCCATCTGGCCTCCAGCGGCCGGCCGGGGCCGATACTGATAGACCTTCCCAAAGATGTTATAAAAGGTGTGGCCGAGTTTAGATACCCCCGGGGAGTGAATATCAGGAGTTACAAGCCCAATTACGAGGCCCATCCGAGGCAGATTAAGAAGGCCTTTGACTTGATGCGAAGGGCCAAGAGGCCCGTAATTTACGCCGGCGGAGGAGTAATCGCCTCCGGGGCCCATCACGAGTTGAAGACATTGGCTGAAACAATGCGCATCCCCGTTACCACGACCCTCATGGGTCTGGGTGGTTTCCCTGGAATCCATAAACTTTGGTTGGGTATGTTGGGCATGCATGGCACCTATTGGGCCAATATGGCGGTAGCCGGGTCTGACCTCCTGGTTGCTATTGGAGCCCGTTTTGACGACCGGGTCACGGGCAATCTTGAAAAATTCTGTCCCGATGCCGACATCATCCACATCGACATTGACCCGACATCCATAAAGAAGAACGTGGAGGTCAGTGTGCCCATTGTGGCTGATTGCCGGAACGCTCTGGTTAAACTTCTGAAGATGATCAAAGAAGAATCCCCGACCAGGAAAAAGTTGGTGCGTCTCGAAGACCGGCGGGACTGGCTCAAACAAATCGAAGACTGGAAAAAGACGTATCCCTTAAGTTACGTCCAGAAAAAGAACGGTCCGATTAAGCCCCAGTTGGTGATTGAAGAGATCTATAAACAGACCAAGGGTGAGGCCATTATCACCACCGAAGTTGGACAGAACCAGATGTGGGCTGCCCAGTACTACCATTTCACCCAGCCCAGGACCTTCATAACCTCCGGCGGGCTAGGCTGCATGGGCTTCGGCCTTCCGGCGGCCATAGGGGCCCAGTTAGCCCATCCCGACGCTACGGTCATCGATATCGCCGGCGACGGCAGCATTCAGATGAATATCCAGGAATTGGCCACGGCGGTGGAAAACAAACTGCCAATCAAAGTGGCCATTATCAATAACCAGTTTTTGGGTATGGTTCGCCAATGGCAAGAACTCTTTTACGACAAGAATTACTCGGGGACCGTCATGACCGGCGCCCCGGATTTCGTCAAACTGGCCGAAGCCTACGGCGCGGTGGGATTGAGAGCCGAAAAACCTGATGAAGTGGCCGCAGTCATCAAAAAGGCCTTGAAAACCAGAGACCCGGTCTTGATGGATTTCCGGGTTGAACGGGAAGAGTGTGTCTACCCCATGGTTCCGGCCGGAGCGGGCACCACGGAGATGTTACTGGCATAAGATCATGAATAGCGAAAAGCGTACAATTTCAGTTCTGGTGGATAACGAACCCGGTGTGCTTTCCCGAGTGACCGCGCTGTTCTCCGGACGGGGCTTTAACATAGAAAGCCTGTCCGTAGGCGAGACCCTGGACCCGACCATATCCCGTATTACCCTGGTTACCTCGGGGTCCCCACCCATTATTGAACAGATCATCAAGCAGCTTCGCAAGCTCATAAATGTGATCAAGGTTATTGACCTTACCGAAACCGAATTTGTCGAGCGTGAAATGCTTTTGATCAAGGTCAAGGCCGAAGCAGCATCCAGGGCAGAGATTTTGAGGATCGTGGATATATTCCGCTGCAAGGTAGTAGACGCCTCACCCCGTTTTTATACGATTGAAGTCACCGGGGCCGAGAGTAAGATCGATGCCCTCCTGGATTTGCTGTCCCCACTGGGTATAGACGAAGTGGTCAGGACCGGCAAGATCGCCCTGGCCCGCAGTAAAAAATAATTTTCTTAAGCAATCTACGGATTCTTCAAGGCTGGGCCAATTTTTAGCCTTTTAGCGGAATAAAAATGTTTTAAGGCAATCATTCTAATTCAAAACAAGGAGTCGTCATGGAAATTTACTACGAGAAGGACGCCAATCTGGGGGTTTTAAAGGGAAAAAAAGTGGCCATCATCGGCTTTGGGAGCCAGGGGCAC
>JAZGHI010000570.1:0-2711 GCA_036480955.1 Candidatus Adiutricales bacterium | reverse complement strand
TCTAAAAATCGGGGTGGCCCGGACGTCACACGTCCGGGTTGCGAAGCAACAAGAGGGATATCCGCGGAAGTTGATGACGATCCGGAAGATAGTTATTTGCGATAATTATTGAAAAGAAACAACAGTACCGGTTTTAAATTATATGGTTTTCCGTGCTTATTTGAAACTGATTGACTCTAAAGAACTTCCGGGCCGGCCCTCGTGTCCGCCTCCCGCGGACCCGGACGTATGACGTCCGGGCTACTCGTTATCCCGGAAGTTTGATGGGAATCCCAACTGATTTACCTGACGAAAAGAACTGTTCCGAACTGTATATCCAGCCTTCAATTGTATCTATCAACCGGCACGAACTGGATTATTGTGAGTTGTGTGAGGCAGGTACTCTATTAGTCGGCATCTTCGGGCCTGAATATGGTCTTACCCTGTCTGACCATGCCGGAGGCCGAAGATTGGGGATATTTTTTGAGCAAGGCTTTAAGGATCTCCATGGCCTTCTTGCCATCGCCTAACCGGGAGTAGGCATAGGCAGTTTTCAGTTGAGCTTCCGGGGCCTTGGCGGATTTCGGGAAATCACTTACTACCCTCTCGAATTCGGGGAGGGCAAGTTTATATTGTTTCTGTCCGTAAAAGCATTCACCCAGCCAATAACGGGCGTTCGGCGACAGGGGATGGTTGGGATATTGTTTTAACAGATAGCTGAATATCTTTATGGCTGTTTCGTATTCCTCTTCGAGGTAGCTGGCCCGGGCCTGCGGGTAGAGTTCCTCCATACTGCCCCGGATTTCAGCCTTTTTTTCTTCCGGAGCAGGAGAGGAAACCAGCGCGGGCTTGGGCTGAGCTTCAACCGGTTCCACCTTTTGCTCGGGCTTGGGCGCTGGAGGAGACGCCACTCGGGCCGGCTGTTCCTGAGAAGACTTTTCCAACTGGCTAATCCTGTCTTCCAGGGCCTGGTCATCCGCATTTTTCTTGAAGGAAAAGGAGCTGCAGCCACTGTAAAAACCAAGCAGAAACAGGGAGAAGCCAAGAAAAAGACTCAGCCGTATTTGAGGGCGATTCATCAGATTTCTTCGCTTTTGAGACCTCTGTAAAACTTCGTCCTTTGGCCCAACTCTTTGTCGCGCTCGAATTTAAGTCCTCGAAATACTACGAGTATTCCTGCGGGTTAAATTTTCGTGCTCCTCGATTTGACCTCAAATTACTCGTTTTGCAGAGGTCTCCTTTTAGGTCAAACGGATTAAAATTTCTGGTTCTTATCCAATTTAGTTGAAGAACAAACGCTTAAACCCTTGACCTCTTGAATCCTTTCAAAATTAGCATTTCACTCGAATCCTTAGACCCTTGGCCCCTTGAATCCTGGTTCTTTTCCAAATTTCTTTCAGCGCTTCTTCCTCTTGCGTTTGTTCCCGGTATTTGCTTTGCCCTTGGCTTGTTGAACCGGTACTTCCGGCGGCCAGAGCAGGAGAATGGGGCTGGCCACGTAGATGGAGGAATACGTCCCCACTAAAACGCCGATAATCATGGCCAGGGCAAAATCGGCTATGACCGGTCCGCCCAGAAAAAAAAGACAGAGGAGAACTATCAAAGTCGTGCCCGAGGTCAGGATAGTCCGGGAGAGGCAATTATTGATACTTGTATTAATAATCTCATCCATGGCCTGCCGGCGGAATTTTCTCAGGTTCTCCCGGATGCGGTCAAAAACGATGATTGTATCGTTGAGCGAATAACCGATGATGGTCAGGATAGCGGCCACGATGCTCAGGGTTATCTCCAGGTCCAGAATGGAGAAGATCCCCACGGTGATGGTTACGTCGTGTATCAGGGCGATTATGGCCCCCAGGGCATATTTCAGCTTCAACACAAAACAAACGACCAGCGTAACCAGTAAGGCTAGGACGATCAAATAAATTACACCGGCGTTTATCATCCGGGCGAAGGATACGGCCCCTATCAAGGCCACGGCCACGGCTATACCCATGACCCACTTCATCTCGAAACGTCCGGAAATATAGATCACAATGAAAAGGATGGCGTAGAATATGGCCATCAGGGCGCTGTCTCTCAAATCCTGGCCTACCTTTGGCCCGACCATATCCACCCGGCGGACCTCGAAGGCCCCGGCCGTAAATTGCTTTTCCAGGGAGTCCTGTACCCTTTGCGCAAGACCCTCGAGATCGAGGTCTTTCTTTTCGGCTCGGATTAGAAACTCGTTCTTACCGGCGGCCCCGAAGCTCTGAATTTCACTATCCTGCATGTTGACCTCGACCAGACCGCTCCGAATCTCATCCGGTTCAGTGGGTTGATCGAATTTGACCTGGACCACCAGGCCTCCGGCGAAATCCACGCCCCAGTTTGGACCGGAGCGGATGATGAGTGAGATTACAGTCACCAGAATCAAACCCAGAGAGATCCCGTAGGCGATCCGGCGCTTACCAACAAAGTCAATATTGATGTCAGGTTTGATAAATTCCATTCAGGCTCCAAAACTAGTGTAAAACACAGGATTAAATACTAACCGCTTTCATTCTGACCCCGGTCAGGAGGTAATCGAAAACAATACGCGAGACAAAGAGGGCCGTGAATAGACTGGCCACGATGCCTATGGAGAGCGTTACGGCAAAACCCCTGATAGATCCGGTTCCGAACTGGAAGAGCACTATGGCCACGATCAGGGTGGTGATCTGGGCGTCTAGAATGGTCCATAGCGCTTTGCT
>JAZGHI010000569.1:0-6856 GCA_036480955.1 Candidatus Adiutricales bacterium | reverse complement strand
TTATATATTGCCTATGGTTCTGTTTGCGAATTGGAGACCCAGGTCCTGCTTTCAGGTGATTTAAATTATGTAAATAAAGAAAATTTAAAGGCTCTCAAGGATGATACAGAGGAAGTTGAAAGGATGGTCAAAGCGCTGATAAAATCGTTGGTGTACAAACGCTTGAACAAACGCTTGTACCCTTGACCCCTTGAATCCTCGAACCCTGTTCTCCAACAAAATTGGAGAAGAACCATAATTTTATTTCCAGGATCACACTTAAGAAAGAGCCGCAGACTAAATATATACCATCTAATCAGATAAGCTGACTACAGGGCTCTTTCAGGAGGTATGCAGGATGAGTGTCAAGGTTGACCCAAATTTAATGAAAGATTTGAAGGCATTCGGGCTAAAGGATGCCACGCAGTGCTTCCATTGCGGAAATTGTACCGGTATCTGCCCGCTGGCAACAAGCGAGAATCCTTTTCCGAGAAAGTTAGTCCAATACGCTCAGCTGGGACTCAAGGATAAGATAGTCGAAAGCCCCGAACCCTGGCTTTGTTACTACTGCGGAGATTGTTCCGACGCCTGTCCCAGAGGAGCTGATCCCGGTGAGGCCATGATGGCTATGCGCAGGTACCTGACTTCTCTCTACGATTGGACAGGTTTTTCGAGAAGATTCTACGTATCCGAAAAATTTGAGATCCTGGCCGTAGCCGTTGTCGGCCTTCTGGTGGGACTGGCCTTGTTGCTGTTTCGTGCGAGTAACCCGAACATGGAGCATGCCCACCTTAATTCTGTATGGCCGGCGGAATCCATGGAGATAGCCGATATGATTATGGGAGGTACACTAGCTATCCTGCTGCTCAGCAACACTTTCCGATGTTTCCTTTTTCAGATGGGAGATTTGAAAAACAAGATTCCGTTTACATATTATATTAAAGAAATAAAGACACTCATCATCCACTTCCTGACCCAACGCCGGCTCAGAGACTGCTCTGACCCCTACAGAATGCCCTGGATAATCCATTTTCTTATTATGACCGGCTACAGTACAATATTATTACTGGTAGTAATCTTTCTCGCCGGTGGTATTGACCTGATTGGTCTTTCCTGGGAGAAGATTCGGTTCCAGCGGGATGAGATTTACGCCATCTATCACCCTGTGCGCCTGCTCGGTTACTACGGCACGTTTGCCATCCTGTACGGCACCACGTACGCCATCATCGGACGTATTAAAAAACAAAAAGCGCGGTACAAGAATTCTCACGGCACGGACTGGATGTTTCTCATTCTCATCGAGCTGGCTACGCTCACCGGGATTTTCATTCATTTTGCGCGGCTGCTGGACCTGGCTATGGCCACATACGTCATATATGTGATTCATCTGATGGTGGCCGTGCCGATGCTGGTCCTGGAGGTGCCTTTTGCCAAGTGGGCCCATCTTGCCTATCGCCCCGTAACCATATTTTTAACCAATGTCAAAAAGAGATATCTGGAGGAGCAGCAGACGGCCACGGCGGGCTGATTACTGACCTTGAGCAACTATTGAGAGAGAGAGATTAAGAAATCAGCTCATGTCATGTGATAAAAGTGCGGAAAAGCACTTTATCAAAGCCTTAGATTGTGATAAAAATAATAAGCTTGTCTAACAGGAAAACGGGCTGGAGAGACAGGCTGATCGGGAGAATATGAAGAGGACGATTTTTTTTATAAAAGCAAATTTTCGTTTTTCCACAATCCCGCGACATCCATCTAGTTTTTGTAACAGGGACGGCCTCACCTTCTTTCCCGGTCCGGTGTCCATAACGAAAAAAGAAAGTAATAAATTACTGCGGAGGTAGAATATGGGTGACGAAAAAACCACGCAAACCATCCTCGTCGTTGGAGGAGGGATAAGCGGAACGACGGCCGCCGTTGAAGCTGCTGAAGCCGGCCATGACGTCGTGCTGGTTGAAAAAAATCCCTATCTGGGCGGTCGGGTAGCCCAGATGCACCAGTATTTCCCCAAGCTCTGTCCACCCTATTGTGGGCTGGAAATTAATTTCAGGCGGATGAAACAAAGCCCCAACGTCAGGTTTTTCACCCTGTCTGAGGTTGAGGGGATTTCCGGTGAAGAAGGTAACTTTGAGGTTACCATTAAAACAAGTCCGCGTTACGTAAACGAAAAATGTACTGCCTGCGGAAAATGCGCTGACGCCTGTGAGCTCGAAATCGACAATCCGTTCAACTACGGGATGGATAAAATCAAAGCCGCTTATCTGCCCCACATCATGGCCTTCCCCACTCGCTATACCCTGGCCCCGGAAGTAATCGGGACCGAAGATGCGCAGAAATGCAAAGACGCATGCGCTTATGACGCCATTGTTTTGGACATGGAGGCCCAGCAATTCACTCTTAATGTTGGGGCCATCATTTGGGCCAGCGGGTGGGAGCCCTATGATCCTGCCAAGCTCGAATATTACAACTACGATGACTGCTCAAACCTCATCACTAATGTAATGATGGAACGTCTGGCTACTGTAAATGGGCCAACAGGAGGGAAAATAATCAGACCCTCGGACGGCAAGCCCGTGGAAGATCTGGCCTTTGTGCAATGCGCCGGTTCCAGGGACGAAAACCATCTGCCCTACTGCTCGGATATCTGCTGTATGGCCTCTCTCAAACAAGCGACTTATCTGAGGGAACAGAACCCTGATTCCAGGGTAACTATTTTCTTTATCGATATAAGGGCCATGGAACGCCTGGAAGACTTTTACGTCAAGATTCAGGCCGATGATAAGGTCACTTTCGTAAAATCCAAGATCGCCAAGATCACCCAGGACCCGGAAACCGGAGACGTTATATTAGAGGGTGAGGACACCATGCTCGCGCAAAAGATCGAAGTAAAAGCCGACATGGCGGTTCTGGCCACGGGTATGGTCCCCAGCACAGCGACCTGTAAGGTGCCTTTGGAAGTAGCCTATGACGATTACGGTTTTATTCCCAAGGATTCCGGTCTGGCAGGTATCATCAGTGTTGGAACCGGAAAGAGACCAAGCGACGTGTCTTCCTGCGTGCAAAGCGGCACCGCAGCGGCCCTTAAGGCCATTCAGTCAATCTCGAGGAGGTAGATTCACATGGAAAAAAAGACGGCTGCCTATATTTGCACCGGCTGCGGTATTGGCGAGGCCTTGGATATCGAGGCCCTTTCGAAAGTCGCCACGGACGAATATAAGGCCCCTATTTGTAGAACCAATAATATTTACTGCAGCCCGGAAGGCGTAGCCGAAATACAAAAAGACATCGAATCCGAAGGAGTAAACACGGTTGTAATCGCGGCCTGTTCACCTCGTGTCAATTACGATGCCTTCGACCTCGGCCATGTCATTCTGGACCGCGCCAATATACGCGAACAGGTCGTTTGGTGTCATCCGCCGAATGACGAGGACACGCAGATGCTGGCCGAGGATTACTTGCGTATGGCCATGGTCAAAGTCGACAAGATGGAGCTTCCCGAGCCGTATCTCGGAGAGGAAGGAGATGCCTTTTCCAAGGACATTCTCGTGGTCGGCGGCGGTGTGGCCGGTATGCACGCCGCTCTGGGCGCGGCTAACGCGGGATATCAAGTTTCCCTGGTGGAAAAAGAAGAAGCATTGGGCGGTTTCGGAGCCAAGCTGAAAAAGTCCACCCCCACCAAGCCCCCCTATCAGGAACTCGAAGATACAATTATACCCGATCTGATTAGCCAGGTGGAGGCCAATGAAAAAATAAAAATCTTCACTTCGGCTGAAATCGAAAAAATCGAGGGTGCGCCCGGTCTCTTTGACGCGACCATCACCTCCAACGGAAGCCAGGATTCAGCCCGTTACGGAGCTATCATACAGGCCACGGGCTGGACGCCTTATGATGCGGAAAAACTGCCTCACCTGGGGTACGGTTCATCCCCGGACGTCATCACCAATGTTCAGCTTGAAGAAATGGCCGCCGCCGGGACAATTACCCGGCCCTCTAACGGCTCGGAGCCGAAGGCCGTGGCCTTTATCCAGTGCGCGGGGTCCAGGGACGAAGAACATCTGCCCTACTGTTCCGCGGTCTGCTGCCGGGCCTCCTTGAAACAATCTCTTTACCTGAAGGAACAGAATCCGGAGATGGCCATTTATGTCATCTACAAGGACATCCGTACTCCGGGCCAGGATGAAGAATTATATCGCCAGGCACAACGGGCCGGCGTTCTATTCATCCGGGGTGAGGTCGAAGAAGTATCGGCCGAGGGCGATCAGCTCTCGATTCTGGCCGAAGACGTCATGCTGCAGGATAAGGTATCCCTGGAAGAGCTGGACCTGATCGTCCTGGCCACCGGGTTGGTGCCCAACGCGGCAGTCTGGCTGGAGGAGTTGACCGTCGAAGAAGAGGCTAAGGAAGCCGGTGAGGATGAAGAGGGTGCCGGTGAGCCGCCCAAGGTCGATAACAGCATCCTCAAGCTGGCCTACCGCCAGGGTCCGGACCTGCCAAATCTTAAGTACGGTTTCCCGGATTCACATTTTATATGCTTCCCCTATGAAACGCGGCGAACAGGCATATATACCGCCGGGACCGTGCGCCGGCCCATGACCATGACCGCGGCGGCTGAAGACGCCACCGGCGCGGCCATGAAGGCAATCCAGGCCGTTGAGGCCGTTTCCACTGGAAAAGCAGTGCATCCCCGGGCCGGAGACCTCTCCCAACCCGAATTCTTCATGCAGCGCTGTACGCAGTGTAAACGCTGTACCGAGGAATGTCCCTTCGGGGCCATCAACGAGGACAATGAGGCCAACCCCCTGCCCAATCCGACCAGGTGCCGCCGTTGCGGTATCTGCATGGGCTCCTGCCCCGAACGGATCATCTCGTTCAAGAATTACTCCGTGGACATGATCGGATCTATGATTAAAGCCATAGAAGTTCCTGAAGAGTTCGACGAGAAACCCCGGGTCCTGGCTCTGGTTTGTGAAAACGACGCCTATCCGGCCCTGGACATGACCGGTTTCAGGAGATTGGAGTACAATCCATGGGTTCGTGTCATCCCGCTAAGGTGTCTGGGCTCGATAAACCTGGTCTGGATAGCCGACGCCTTGGCCAAGGGTATCGACGGTATCATTCTTTTCTCCTGCAAGCCGGGAGATGATTACCAGTGCCATTTCATAAAAGGAAGCGAACTGGCTGAGACCAGGTTGAGCAAGATCGCCGAGACTCTGGACAGGCTGGTCCTTGAATCCGATCGGGTCCGTGTGGAACAGATCGCCATCACTGACTATGAACGCATCCCGGAGATACTCGACGACTTCCTGGAAACCATTGACGCGGTCGGTCCAAACCCGTACAAAGATTTCTAGAGCCTAAGTGACGTGAAAGAACCAAAGCCCCGGTCATACTTGACTTGACCGGGGCTTTTTTGCTTTATGGGGACATCTTAGACTGTTATATTCAGCGTCATAAGTATTTACGCAAACGATTTTCATAAACTTTGATAATCCATAAGATATCAAGTATACCATCAGTAATTTACATTGACGCTGTGTAATACGCTAAAATTATGGAAATATTCACCGTCATCTCAATTCTAATAACGTTATCCGCGTTGTTCAGCTACATCAATCACCGCTTCCTGAAGATGCCTACTACCATCGGTCTGATGTTGATGTCGATAGTGGTCTCCATCGGTCTCATCGCTCTGGATGGTATCGGCCTGGGATTTCTGGATGAAACCCGGGCCTTTGTACAGGAAATCGACTTCAATAAGCTTTTAATGGGAGGGATGCTCAGTTTTCTGTTGTTCGCCGGATCGCTGCACATAAACATTAACGACCTGCTCGACCGGAAATGGGAAATAGGCATCCTGGCCGTCCTGGGAACGGCCGGTTCAACTTTTCTGGTTGGAGTCTCAAGCTTCTTTCTTTTCAAGTTGCTGAATTTCGATGTACCGCTGATCTATTGTCTGGTATTCGGGGCTCTTATTTCACCCACCGACCCTATCGCCGTTTTAGGCATTTTAAAAAATGCCGGGGCCCCGAAAAGCCTGGAAGCAAAAATAACCGGAGAATCCCTGTTTAATGACGGTATCGGTGTGGTTGTGTTTACGATCATGCTGGAGATTGCCGTCGGCGGGCATGAAACTGATGCTCTCGAGATTGTCCTCTTTTTATTGGAGGAAGGGGTTGGCGGGATTTTTTACGGACTCATTTTAGGCTATATCGCCTATCGCATCTTGAAGAGTGTGGATAATTATCAGGTAGAAATTCTGGTAACCTTGGCCGTGGCCACCGGCGGTTACGCTCTGGCCCTGGCTATTCACACCTCCGGTCCCCTGGCCATTGTAATAGCCGGCCTGCTCATCGGAAATCATGGACGCAAGTTCGCCATGTCGGAAACCACGACCCTGCATCTAGATACGTTCTGGGAATTAGTGGACGAGACACTTAACGCCGTTTTATTCCTGCTCATCGGTTTTGAAGTGCTGGTCTTGACGTTGTCCGGCCGGTATATCCTGGCCGGTGTCATAATCATCCCTCTGGTGATCCTGGCCAGATTCATGACCGTCGGCCTGCCGATCAGTCTCATGAAATTTTTCCAGGACTTCAGTCCCAACGCCATCAAGATTATGACCTGGGGAGGGTTAAGGGGCGGTATTTCCGTGGCCCTGGCGCTGAGCATACCTCCCGGGCCGAATCGCGAAGTTATACTGACCGCGACCTACGCCGTGGTTGTATTCGCCATCCTCGTCCAGGGCCTGACTCTCAAATATCTGATTAAAAGGCCCTAGAGACAGGAAATCTGGCCGGGGTGATTCTTTTTTCTTTATCCGCTGCCTTTTCAGATCAGGACCCTACATCTACCAAGCCGGCCTAATAATATTCCTGCT
>JAZGHI010000568.1:0-4902 GCA_036480955.1 Candidatus Adiutricales bacterium | reverse complement strand
TTTCCAAACCTGTTATAGAAGACAGATTTTCATCGGGATCTTAAGCTATAATATTTGCGGGTATTTTGGACAGAGACCTTATTCAATTTTTACTATAAATAGATTGGGGGCATTAATTCCGGTTGGGGGTTTTTGGGTATCAGCTCCACTTAAATGGGATATACGGATCGTCCGCCGGTTTCTGCTCCGATTCCTCCGGGTCGTGGGGCAGGTCGGCGCAGTTGGCTATCAGAGACGGGTTCTCGTCCAGTCCCTGGAACCCATACCATAATCCTGGCGGGATCCGCACCAGCACATAATTATCCGGTCGGCCGATTATCAACTCTTCCATGCTTCCGTTCGAGGGTGAATCGTCCCGGTCATCATAGATGACAAGTTTTATTTTACCCGCCGGGACAGCAAAATTCTGGGTCATCCGCTTGTGTCGCTTCCATGCCTTTACGACCTCGAAATTTACCTCGGAAAAATACACTTCACCGAATTTTTTAAAAACAGGGGAGTCCGCCCGGAGCATATGGAGAACCGCCCCGCGCTCGTCAACGATCTGTTTCAGCGGGAAGAGAGTCACGCCGTCAATCCGCGTTTTTTTGGAGGCCGTCATATTCAGGCCCACCACATTTTCTGGTCCGTTGCTTTCTGGGTGTAAGCCCGTATCTGGTCCCTGGTCTTCTTCATCATGTCCGCGCCCTGATCATAATAGGATCGATACCATGCCACGGTAAGATTTATGGCCTCCTCGAAGGTCAAGATAGCGCGCCACGACAACAGATTCAGGGCCTTGTCACAGCTAAGTTTCAGGAGGGAAGATTCCTTTTTCTTTTCGTCCTCAGACCGTTCGACTTGCCACTCCATTCCCGGCCAATGCTCTATCATGGCGGTAAGAAGTTCGCTTACCGATTGATTGATCATAGCGTCCGGGCCGAAATTAAAGGCTTGGGCTATGGCCAGAGGGTCTTTCTGCCAAAGTTTCGCGCCGAGCGAGAGATACCCGCTGAGCGGCTCAAGAACATGCTGCCATGGCCTGGTGGAATCAGGGTTTCGGACAACCACCGGTTGTTTTTTGGACCAGGTCCTTACGGCATCGGGAACTATCCTGTCCGGAGCCCAATCCCCGCCGCCGATCACGTTGCCCGCCCGGGCGCTGGCCACCCGCGGTCCTTGGTCGAAGTATGAGTTGAGATAAGAATAAATAATAAGTTCAGCACACCCCTTGGAAGAGCTATAAGGGTCTTCACCCCCGAGGGTGTCGGTTTCCCGGTATCCCCAAGGCCATTCCACGTTCCGGTAGCATTTATCGCTGGTAATGATGACCGCCGCCTGCACCGAAGAAGAATGCCTCAAACATTCCAAGACGTTGAGGGTTCCTATGGCATTGGTTTCGAAGGTCCCTACGGGATCTTCGTACGCGCGGCGTACCAGGGCCTGCGCGGCGAGATGAAATACCATCTCAGGCTTGAAATCATCCATTACTTTTATCAAGGCTTCCCGGTCACGGACGTCATCCTGCACGTGGGTGATAAGGTCTTCAAGACCCAGAATCTCAAAATTTGACGGCTGCGTAGGCACGTCCACAGAATATCCGCAGACCTCGGCCCCAAGTTCAAGCAGCCAGGCACAGAGCCAGGAACCCTTGAATCCAGTATGGCCGGTTACCATAACGCGTCTGCTTTCATAAACGCTGTTGAACAAGATTTCCTCCGTGTTTTTAAAATGGTCTGCCTTGAAAAAGTGATCCCTTTCCTTAAAAAAACCTTAAAGTTATTACGAATCAATACCCCTTCAAGGTGGCGAACCGATCCCGATGATAGGCAGCGTCGCCAAAGGTCATTTCCGAGGCTCTGGCGTGCTCCATATACAAACCGACATCTTCCTCATCGGTCATTCCGATACCACCATGCATCTGCACCGCTTCATTGGTGATCAGCACATAAGCGTCTGAGCAGCGTGCTTTGGTTGTTGAGATCAGTCTTTCAACGTTTTCAGCGTTCTCGTCCAGCGCGCGTGCCGCGGCCATCACCACGGATCGCACGAGTTCGATCTCCATGAACATCTTGGCGGCGCGGTGTTTGAGCGCCTGGAAAGAACCTATAACAACGTCGAACTGAACTCGTTCTTTTATGTAACTCAGAGTGCGCTCAAACGCGGCGCTCATTCCACCCAGCATCTCACCGCACAGGGCCACTGTGGCCATGTCGATGACCCGGCTCAGTAACTGGCTCCCTTCGTCAACCGTGCCGACCACATTTGACTCCGAGACTTCTACGTCTTTCAGATTAAGAAGGGCCACATTTCTGGAATCCAATCGTGACTGACGGGTAATAGTCATACCGCTGGTCTCTTTGGGAACCAGAAAGAGTGTCAGGCCATCAGCGTCTCCGTCTTCACCGGATGTGCGCGCGGACACGATAATCGCGTCTGCCCCAAACCCGTCGAGAACCTGAGTCTTCTCACCATTCA
This sequence comes from Candidatus Adiutricales bacterium, assembly GCA_036480955.1. Taxonomy (GTDB): domain Bacteria; phylum Desulfobacterota; class Desulfarculia; order Adiutricales; family JAFDHD01; genus JAZGHI01. The sequence continues at coordinate 2,445 of JAZGHI010000568.1, read as the reverse complement.
GGCGGAAGCCGTCTGAGGTCTTTTCCGCGCTTGTGGCTATACGGGTAAGGTCAAAGCGCCCGCCTTTTTCCTGGTAGGCCACGGCCAACACCTTATCGCCCTCGATGATTGAGCCCAGCCATTCTTCGCGGAGTTCTTCACTTCCACCGATCGCCAGGGCCTGCCCGGCCAGCATGACGGTGGAAAGAAAAGGTTCCGGCGCCAGGCCTCTTCCCAGTGCCTCGGTAACCACGACCACTTCGGCCATACCCAGTCCCAATCCGCCATCCTCTTCAGAAAAAAGAATGCAGGTCCATCCTAATTCGGCCATATGCCTCCACATATCTTTTGAGTAGCCGATTGAATCCTTGTCGTCTCGAAGCTGGCGCATGCGCGTAACCGGGGAATCATTTTTTATAAAATCCTTGGCTGTTTGATCCAGCATGGTCTGTTCTTCAGTGAGAACTAGTCCCATAGTTATATCTCCTGTGTTTATTTATCTTTATTAATAGCAGCAGAGAGCAATGAGCGCGTTCCGATTAGTCCGGAAGCCCCAATACTCGCTTGGCAATGATATTTAACTGGATTTCTGACGTGCCGCCTTCTATGGTGTTTCCACGAGAGCGCAGCCATGTTCGACACAGTTCCAGTTCCGCTTTTTCAAATCCTTCTCCCTCCCAACCCAGACACTCCGGGCCAAAGATCGAAAGCATAAGTTCCTGCCGCCTCTGGTTCAGCTCTGTACCGTAAACCTTGAACATGGAGGATTCCGGACCTGGGCTGTGGCCGGCTTTCATGCTGTCGCTGTTTCGCTGAACCGTGAGCGCGAAACTGGATTCATCCATCTGGATCTGAGCCAGTTTATCCCGGATCACCGGGTCCGCGATCTTTCCGTCACGCTCGCCAATGTATTTTCTGGCGGCCGCCTCCAAGGGGTTTTCGGCCCTTCTGGCACTGTAGCTGCCTCCCATACCGGCGATCATGGTGCGCTCATGGCCCAACAGCGCCTTGGCGACTTCCCATCCCGCGTCCATCTGCCCCAGTACATTTTTCCTGGGCACTCGTACGTCCTCAAAAAAGACCTCACAGAAGGGACTGCCTCCGCTGATCAGCAGAATCGGCCTGACATCTACACCTGGGTCATCCATATCGACCAGCAGGAAGGTAATACCGGCCTGTTTTTTAACTTCCGAGTTTGTCCGGACCAGCATAAATATCCAATCCGCCAAATCTCCGTAACTGGTCCATATCTTTTGACCATTGACAATAAAATCGTCACCGTCGACCACCACTCTGGTCTGCACATTGGCCAGGTCTGATCCCGCGTTAGGTTCAGAGTACCCCTGGCACCAGCGGATTTTCCCGTGAACAATCTCAGGAATATATTTCTGTCTTTGTTCCTCGGTTCCGTATTGCAGAACCGTTGGTCCGATCATGGTGATTCCGAATCCGGATAGCGGAGGCGGCAATCGCAGACGCACCATCTCCTGGTTGATTATCTTGGTTTCCTCTTTGTTGTGGCCACCGCCGCCGTACTCTTTGGGCCAGTAGGGAATCGTCCACCCCTTTTCCGCCATCATTTCCAGCCAGACTTTAGATTCGGGGAAAGGATACTTCGGGTTTCGCCCACCTTGAAACGCGGCCATGGGATCTTCCACCTTACCCCGCAAAGACTTAGGACCGTTTTCTTCCAGCCAGCTCCGAACCGATGCCCTGAATTCCTCTAAATCAGTCATAAAAAATACCTCGTCTATTATTGAAGTTCTTTAAGGGGCACTCCAGTACCACCTGCCTAGGAGACCCTATCGTCACAACCATGGTTCGCCCATTGCTGCATTGATAAGAACTGCCTTTTGGTTAGGGGAAATATAGAAAGTTTCGCCCTGTGTGTCAATAGAATATCCAGTTGACCTGCTCCGGCCTTCGCTGGACTCTAAAGAATGGCGGTGAAAATCAAAGGTAAGATCACACGGTTAAAAAAAACAGGTGGATAATGCATTCAACAGCCCTATTCGTCGTTCTGCCCCGCGCGAACGCGGAAGATCTCTGCGCCGCCGCTCGCCAGCCGAAGCGCATGATCAGCGTCAAAGACGGCGGGCACTAGCTGGAGGACGCCGAAGCCCAGGCCCTGGGCTGGCCGCTGGCAGGAGCACCGCGTATCTAGTAAGCCGCAAATTCGTAAGCCGCGTCCAGCATGGCCACAACATTCTCTGGCGGGGCGTCGGCCTGCACGTTATGGATCTGGTTGAAGACGAAACCGCCCCTGGGCTTGAATATCTCCATCCGCTCCCGGACGTGTGCCCTGACCTGATCCGGTGTCGCCGTGGGCAGGCAAGGCCTGTTCCATAAAGCGGGAACGAGGGAGAAGACATCCATGTTTTTACCTTCATCATCGCATCCGCCTTTATCCATCGGCATGGTCGCGCAGGCAAGGCCTTAAAAGGCTTGCTGGCTTGGATTGAGCCA
>JAZGHI010000567.1:0-3370 GCA_036480955.1 Candidatus Adiutricales bacterium | reverse complement strand
TTTAATGCCAAAAAGTGGAGAATCAAGAAAAAATGTGGAAAAACAGATCGGATACTTCTTAAATAACGCTCATCGCATGCGCTACGTGGATTTCAGGGCGCAAGGCTTGTTGGTGGGGGCGGAAGTGGTGGTGGCTTGATGTAAAACCGTGATCGCGAAACGCATGAAACAGTCGGCCGTGAAATGGACGGTCCGCGGTGCAAACTCCATCATCACACTCCGGTGCTGCCACCTTTCCGCCAGAATGGAAGACTTCTATGAACAACGCGCCGCGTAAAACCCGAATTTATGTCGCAGGCCCATATGGACAGGAAATTGAAAGAACAGGCGCCACGTGTTATAACGAGTCTCAAATTCAGACTGACTTGAACAGTTGAAAGGGGTGATTCGGTTTATTAAACATGCCCGCCGGCTGTTTGGGTCTGCCAGAGCCAAGAATGGGCAAGCAGTTAAATTCACATTATCAGATCGCAATGTCAGGGGATTTTTTATGAGTATTATGAGCGATAAATGGATTCGCCGGATGGCGGCCGAGCACAAAATGATAGAGCCCTTTTCCGAACGCTTCGAGGAAAAAGGAGTGGTCAGCTACGGCCTGTCCAGCTACGGCTATGACATCCGATTGAGCCGTGAGTTCAAGGTGTTTACCAACGTCTACAATTCGATGGTGGATCCGAAGTCATTTGATGAAAACGCCTTCATCGACTTCGAGACCGACGTGTGTGTCATACCGCCCAATTCTTTCGCGCTGGGCTGTACCATGGAATATTTCAGGATACCGGAAGACATTCTCTCCATCTGCGTGGGGAAGAGCACTTACGCCCGGTGCGGCATCATCGTTAACGTGACACCCTTTGAGCCTGGGTGGGAAGGACAAGTGACCCTGGAAATATCGAACACCACACCGCTTCCGGCCAAGATTTACGCCGGAGAGGGAATCGCCCAGGTACTGTTTTTTCAAGGGAATGAACCGTGCGAGACCAGTTATGCCCTTCGCCGGGGTAAATATCAGGGCCAGCGTTCTATTGTCCTGCCCAGGGTCAGGAATTAGGAGCGTTTTCCGGAAAAATATCACCCATTACCATGCCAGGCAAAAAAACGCGTTGAAGTGAGGGCAGGAGTGAAGCCGGTTGCTAGAGCCATGTCTGGGAGATTTACCCGCAGGCTATTTTTAAAGGAGCAGCCGGAGCCGAAGAAACCGGCTCCTCGGAATCTTTCCCCATTAAGGCCGCGAGTGAGGCCCGGGCTTCTCTGTACAGCGTTTTTTTCGGATTAAAGAAAACAGCCTTTTCAATATCCCGCCAGGCCTGTTTGTATTCGCCCATCTTCTGGTTGCAAATACTTCTGAAATAGAAAGCGTGGGCGTAACCTTGCCTGAGCTGTATGGCCTTGGAAAAGTCCAGAATGGCCTTGGGGCAGTTGCCGCTGTCAGCCCAGGCTTCCCCTCTGAGATTATGGACAACAGCCAGATTTTCTTTGGGAAGTTTATCCGCTTCAATGGCCTTGGTGTAAAATTTTATGGCGGTCTCGAAATCGTTGTTTATGTGCGCCTCAAAGGCTTCTTCAATATAGCCGACTATCTCGTCGGCCCAGACAGCCGGAGATTGAACCAGTAACAGCAGCAGCCAGATACTTAAAAAGCCGCCCACTCTTTTTTTATTATTTCTTTTATTAATCATAATCCGCGGGCTGATAAAAGATTGTCCCCTGGTTCTTAGCTACGCCGTTTTTCCCTCATCTTTCTTATCGGCCTAAAACCCAATTACTGTTAAAATTGCGGCCTTTTCGCCTTAATAACCGGTTGGGTTTTTCCCGACGATACCTCGTTTCCGCCTGTAAAATTCTATGCAGGAGGGATTCCGGTTTCAATCGAAATCCGAGACGCCTTCCAGGTTCAGAAGCCATCGTTTCCAGTCGAGACCGCCACCGAAACCGGTCAGGCTTCCGCTGCTTCCCACCACCCGGTGACAGGGAATAACAACAGCTATGGGATTTGCCCCGCAGGCCCGGCCGACGGCCCTGGAAGCTTTAGGCCGGTTTATAGAACGGGCGATATCGCCATAAGTGACTGTCTGTCCATAAGGTATCTTCTCCAGGGCTTGCCAGACCTCCTTCTGGAAATCGGTTCCTTGTATATTCAGGTCCAATTTAAATGTCTTTCTTTGCCCATCCAGGTATTCCTGAATCTCTTGAGCAGAATCAATCACAGAGGGTATAATCTGCGGGTCAGGTAACCATCGGCGGGCTGCTTTCACCAGGTCTGCCAACCCGTCCGATCCGAAAGAAAGCCGGAAGAGGCCTTGCCGGGTTTCGGCGACAAAGAGCGGACCGGGGGGGGCTTCGATTACGGTATACATCACATACATGTTCAAACCTCAGCTATCTAGAATTACATGACCATCTACCCTGCCAGGTGTTCAAATCCGACATACGGTTTCTGATCAGTGAGATTGTTCGGTGCTTATTCAGGGACCATTCCGGAGCGACCAGGGTTTTAGGGTCAGGGTCGCCGGTCAGACGGTGAATCACGACCTCCTTGGGAATCAGCTCTAAAAAGTTAACGGCCAGATCAACGAATTCGTCCTGGTCAAGACATTTAAAATCCCCCCGTTTATACATTACCTCCAGTTCAGTGCTCCCGGGAACGTACAGGGAATGTATCTTTACTCCACTGATTTCAAGGTTCGCTAGAAATTTAGCCGTGGCGGCAACTTCTTTTTTACCTTCTCCCGGCAAGCCCAGGATAACATGGGCCAGTATTTTTATGCCCCTTCCTCGAGCTCGCGCCACCGCTCGGGAGAAATCATCGGCCGTATGCCCGCGATTTATCAAGGCCAGGGTTCGGTCCGAGGCCGACTGCAGCCCAAGTTCCAGCCAAATTTCATAGTCCCTGGCATACGCTTCGAGTATGTCGAGGACATCATCCGGGAGACAATCGGGCCGGGTACCAACGGCCAGGCCGATTATTTCATCCGGGGCCAGGGCCTGGTCCCACATTCGCTTAAGTTTTTCCGGTGGCGCGTATGTGTTAGTGTAAGATTGAAAGTAAGCCATAAATTTATCCGCCCGGCCTTTCATTCGATCAAGCCCGGTTTCGAGCTGTTCAACCAGAGATAGCCCGGCTTGGCCGGCTCCAGACCCCGAACCTTTTCCATCACAGAATATGCAGCCCCCCAGCGATAAAGTTCCGTCACGATTTGGACAGGTCAGCCCGGCGTCCAGGCTGATCTTGGCGACTTTGAAGCCAAGTTTCTGCTGGAAATATTTATTGAGGCTGAAATATCGTTCGGGGGTAATTATCAATATTTTGTACCGTTTCAACTATATGATATACGCAGCATTAATGTAAATTACCGATGGTATACTTTAC
>JAZGHI010000566.1:0-2239 GCA_036480955.1 Candidatus Adiutricales bacterium | reverse complement strand
TGACCAGGCCGTCAGGGTAACCGGCTTCAACCAGCAGCTTTTTGGAGAGCTCCGGCTGGTAACTCACCGGCTTTAAATTGGGGTTGTGGGCCCAATGGTCGTCCGGGAAAAAATTGCTGGCTTCCCGGGCGATACCGAATTCAAGACCCTGGATCAGAGCCTTACGGTCAATGGCGTGGGAAACGGCTTTTCTTACCCGTATGTCGTTAAAAGGTTTGCGGGTGTGGTTGAACCGGAGCCCGACACTCCAGTTTAAATTTGGTTTATAAATCTTAATTTGCTTATCGTTACGGAGTTTTTCATAATCAGCCTTGGCTATGTAAAGCACGTCTATTTTACCGGCCCGAAAATTGGCCAATTGCACGGAGGGATCGGGAATGATTGTTCTAATAACGCCATCCATGTAGGGCATATCCGGGTGGCCGACCGTTTTCCCGTACCACCAGTCGGGATTTCTCTTGATTTTTATCCAGTTGCCGGGGTTTCGATCCTCCAGCATAAACTTGGCCGTCCCCACTGGATTGTTGTCTGATTTCTTCAGGCCTTCGGCTTTGGCCGCAGCCGCCTTTGCCTGCTCCTCCAGCTTAACCGCCTGTTCTCGTGCCTTTTTCGCCTTGGCCGCCGCCTTTTCAGCCGTTGCCCCACCCTTTTCCGCGGCCTCTTTGGCTTTCTTTTCCGCTTTTTTGACCTTCTTCCTGGCTTTTTTAGCTTTTTTAACCAATTGTTTGGCCTCTTTGATGTCTATGTCCGCCTGGAGGACCTTGGGAGAAATGGCGTATCCGGGCACGCTGGCGATAATCCCCAGAAAAGAACCCCAAGGTTTATTAAAGTTAAGTTTCACTGAGTATTCATCCACAATCGTGGTTGACAACAAAGGTTTTAGCCAGGCCCGGCTCCAGGCTCCATTTCCCTTGTCCTGAATCCAATCCAATTGATATTTCAGGGTCTTGGCGTTAAAGACAGAGCCGTCAGTGAAGGTGACCCCTTTCCTCACTGTTAAAATGATGTTCCGCGCGTCAAGATAATTATAAGACTCCAGGAGCCAGGGCACTTCTCGAAAAATTCCATCAGTGCTCAATAGCTTCTCATAAATAGAGGCTATCAAACCCCAGTCCATAACCGGCCAATGATTAGGATTCAGCAAGCCCACGTCTATACCGGCGGCGATCCGGAAATAACCGCCGCGAACCGGCTTCTCTTGTTTATAGTGATCCCAGTTCTCCCATGGGCTTGATTTCTTTTCCGCCCAGATGGGGGAGACCATTAGCCCCGCGACCAGAAGACTTATAGCCAACACGAGCGCATACCGTAGATGGCTCTTCTCTTTAAACAGCATGAAACACCTCCTGTTCTTGTAGGTAAATGAAACCGTCCTCAATCTCTCACCTAGATTTCCGCCCTGAACTGTCCAATTTTCCTAAAATCAGGTTCATCCGCGGAGAAACAGTTTGACGCAATAGAAACATAGTCCGAAATGTCGGTTTGGTTTTAGGAGTTGAAAATAATCTTAATGTCTAAACTTACTACAAATAAAACAAAAGTGCACTATTTTTTTAATGGAATTCCTTGCTAGAATCTTTGTATGTTTACTTTTTTTACCAATTGTATAGAATCGACATTATTCCGAAGTCGCCTCAGAACCTTGGATTGAATTAACAGGAGATAAAGTATGCGCATTATAATTATTGGTCAGGCCCCATTTGGCGCCAAAGTGCTTGAAGGATTGCTGGAAAAGGAAGATGAAATTGTAGCGGCCTACATACCGCCCGAACAACCCGGGGGAAGATTAGATCCTTTGAAGGAGGCCGCTCTGGCCAACGAGATTCCGGTCTTTCAACCGGTTTCCTACAAAGACGATCAGGTTTTTGAAGAGTACCGGCGGCTGAAACCTGACTTGACCATTCTGGCCTTTGTTACGGACATCATACCCGCCCGGTTTTTTGATGTCCCCGCCAATGGGGCGATCTGCTACCATCCTTCCATCCTGCCGCGCCACCGCGGGGCCAGCGCCATAAATTGGGCGGTAATGATGGGAGACACCCGGACCGGCCTTACGATCTTCTGGCCGGATGGCGGGATTGACACCGGCCCCATCCTCCTCCAGAAGGAGGTGGATATTGGGCCCGAAGATACCACCGGCTCTCTTTATTTTAATCACCTGTTTCCCCTTGGGGTTGAGGCCATTCTGGAATCAGTGGACCTCATAAAGGAAGACCGGGCGCCGAAAACAATCCAGAGT
>JAZGHI010000565.1:0-2537 GCA_036480955.1 Candidatus Adiutricales bacterium | reverse complement strand
AGGCGATAGAGGGAGATTACCGCGGCTTGACCCGGCAGCATGGCTTCTCCGTAGACGTAAGTCAGGATCGGTATGAAAAGATCCGCCTCGGTCAAACCAAGGACCCGCCGGCAGCTGGCCGGAGCGTTGCTGACAAGATCCTCGAGGATGGCCTTGGCCAGATATTGCTGCCGGGAGTTATTAAACGCGGATTTAGGCGCGCCGCACTGTTCGAGTATTTTTACTTCAAAAGGGAAGAGCCGCCTTAGATTCTCGGCCAGGACATCCAGGAGATCCAGGTCGATATGGCCGTACGGCCTCAGCCCGAAAAAGGGTGCCTCAGGCATCGTTTGGTTTTTTGAGTCCGTATTTTTTGATCCGGTTATATAAAGTCACCCGGTCAATACCCAGAGTCGAGGCGGCCCTGGTGATATTCCAGGAGGAATCTTCAAGAATTTGAATGATATGAGCTTTTTCCACCTCCTTTAGGGACCCGTCTTTAGGAGTATAGGCCGCTTGGCCCTCATAAAAGGGCAGGTATTCCACATTGACCGTGCGGCCGCGCCCAATGACCACCGCTCTCTCAATGGCGTTTTCCAGCTCGCGGACATTTCCCGGCCAGTCATAAAGCATCATCTCGTCCAGAGCCTCGCGTGAGATTTTGTCAAAAGGCTTATTCATTTCCTTGGAAAAACGCCTCAAAAAATGGTTGGCCAGTAATGGAATATCCTCTTTGCGTTCCCTCAGAGGCGGGACATGGATGGTAATCACGTTAAGCCGGTAATAGAGATCCTGCCTGAAAGACCTCTCCTCGATGGCCTGGCCCAGTTCCCGGTTGGTGGCTGAAAGTATTCTTAAATCAGCCTCAATAGGCTGAACTCCGCCGACACGGAAAAACTGTTTTTCCTCTAGTACCCTGAGCAGGTCGATCTGCATCTTCATGGCGATCGCGCCCACCTCATCCAGAAACAAGGTACCGCCCTGAGCCAGTTCGAATCGCCCTTTCCTGGAGTATTTCGCGTCGGTGAAGGCTCCTTTCTCATGGCCGAACAGTTCGCTTTCCAAGAGGTGTTCGGTCAGGGCCCCGCAATTCACGGCGATAAAGGGACCGTAGGCCCTTGGGCTCTGGGTGTGTATGGCCTTTGCCACGAGGCCCTTGCCCGTGCCTGTCTCACCGGTTATGAGGATATTCGAGTCTGTTTCGGCCACATCCAAAATCAGATTAAACACATTTTGCATGGCCTTCGATTGTCCGACCAGACTCTCCAGACGGTTTATTTCCCGGACCTGGTCTTTGAGCATCAGATTCTCTTCGGCCATATCCTGGTAATCGACGATTTTTTTTACCAGCATTCCGATCTCATTGGGATCGAAAGGCTTGAGCAGGTAGTCCCGGGCACCGTATTTCATGGCCTGGACGGCTGTGTCTATGGACCCATAGGCAGTGATCATGACCACAGCCAGGTCATGCTCTTCCTCTTTAAGGATGTTCAGGAGTTCAAGGCCATCCATGCCCGGCATCTTGTTGTCGAGGAACATAACGTTATAGGATTTTTGTTTCAGGAGGTTCAAAGCTTCGTCGGCCGAGGACGCCATGTCAACCTGGTACCCGTCCATGGTGAGCCAGCCGGCCAGGGATTCACGGACGATTAACTCATCGTCTACGACCATAATGCGGACCTTTTTCTTCATTATCCGGTTCTCCTCAATTCAGTACGACCTGGGAATTCAGATTCTGGGTGGTGAGCTGGGAATTTCACGAGGAAAGTCGTGCCCTCCGGTCCGGTTTTTTCCACTTCTATCTGGCCACTGTGTTCTTTAATAATACCGTATATGACTGACAGCCCTAGCCCCACCCCCTTACTCTCCGGTTTGGTGGTAAAAAAAGGTTCAAAAATGTGGGGCAGATTTGCTTCTGGAATCCCGGGACCCGTGTCCGCGACCCTGATCATTACCATGTCTTCTTCCTCGTCGTATTTCGTGGACAAGGATAGCTCTCCGGCATGGTCCTCGGGTATGCTTTCCGTCGCGTTGAAAATAAGATTCATCAGGACTTGCTGTATCTGGTCCACATCGCAAAAAAGATTGGGAAGCCCTTCTTCAAAATCCTTTATAATCTCAATCCGGTTCAGGGACAGATAGTGGGAATTCAAGGTGAGAACCTGTTCGATAATTCGGTTTATATCACCCACCTCCGGCTCTATTTTGGACTGTCTGGCAAAGGCCAGCAGATTTGAGACTATTTTCGAGCATCGCGCTGTTTCTGTTTCCATGAGTCCCAGGTGGTGGACAATGTAGTCGAGCAATTCCTTATTCATATCTTTTTCCAGAATCATACGTTGGATAAGACGAATAAAGGTCAGAATTCCGGTAAGGGGGTTGTTTAGTTCATGAACAACCGAGGCTGAAAGTTTGCCCAGCGAGGTCATCTTGTCTTGTTGAATCAGCTTCTGGTAAGTCTCCTCGAGCTGGTGCGTTCTTTCCTCGACCGCCTGTTCCAAGCGGCGGGTCATCTCCTCTTGGGCCCGATAACGTTCGGTAATGTCCCGGGTTATCTC
>JAZGHI010000564.1:0-2177 GCA_036480955.1 Candidatus Adiutricales bacterium | reverse complement strand
TTTCCAAACGGGAAGCCGGTACGCAGGAAGGAGCCATGAAAAAAATATCCATTGGCAGACCTTCACTGGCCTGGAGCATGAACCTGATACCGTCCAGTCCCAGGACATTGGCTATCTCATGCGGATCAGCGACGATGGTGGTCGTGCCTCTGGGGACCACTACCTCGGCCAATTGGGCTGGGCAGAGCAGAGTGCTTTCAATGTGCAAATGGGATTCAATTAGTCCGGGGCTCAGAAATTTTCCTTCCAGGTTTATTTCCTCGTAGCCGTCATACCGGCCCAGTCCGGCTATGAGACCATCTTTAACGGCCACATCCAGCCTTTCGATTTCCCCGGAGAAGACGTTCACCACCCGTCCTCCCTTTAAGACCAGGTCCGCGGGTTCCTCTCCCCGTGCGGCTTTAATCAATTCCTTCAGATAACTCATCTCTACACCCCATTTACTCGATGCATGAGTTAAGGATATCCGTGACAAAATATCCGTTACCTGGCCATTATATCAAATTGTTTTAGAGGAGGAGGAAATAACCGGACTACGAAGACACCGGCGGCGGGTATTTGTGGAGCTGTCCGGCGCTTGAAAATGTCCTTTCAGAGACGGGGGCTTCGAAAGCATTTGGGGAATTGCTGGAGCTGGGCGAGACCATCGTTTTGCCCCGTCTCAGGGCCGGAAAGGTTCAGGAACGCTACGCTCTAGCCGAAGTTTCGTTTTGAAATGTGTTTGAGCGGGTCAGGCTCGTTCTCCGGAAAAATTCATGCTGCCCATGGGTGATTTAAGTTCGCCACTGATTTTATCACCGTCGACAGTGGCCGTACAATCAACACTGATTTCAGTACCCATGGCCGGCAACTTGACGCTCCAACTGGCAGTGTTGCCCTCAACGCTGCCACCGGTGAATTCCACTTTCCCGGCCGGACTTTCCATAGTGCCGCTCAGTTCGCTTCCGTCCGAAGCCAGAATGAGTGTTGGCGTTTGTTCACCCATAGGGGTAGAAAGTTTCAGATTCCAGGTGCCTTCAAAAGACATTTTTCTTCCTCCTTATTAATGAACCGCTTTTTGTATCGAGGTCCGGTTTAAAACGGCGTTCTGAGCAATGACGAAACAGGGCATAATTTAATAGTTGAAAAGTCAATGTTTATTTTTGAAATCGAATAGAGGAAAGATAAGACGCCATGATAGATTGTGTCAAGCTTCTTTTTGGTGTTTGTAACGGTGGGCAGGGTTTTAAGCAGTCTTTATATGACCGGTTTATTATGGAGACAGCTTATCGACAAGGTCCTGGATAGCTTGGGCACGGTGGGTCCGGAGGTGAGATAGCCGGAAAGCCAGGCCGACCTGCCGGCTTCTCCGGACCATCACTCTGGCTACCTCGCCCTTGGCTTCGACCGGATCCTCTTTCGGCAGGTTAGGCAGTTCAAAAACCAAGTGTACCACCTGGTTAGGGCTCATCTCCTCTTTTATGCGCACTAAAATGCCATCGTAATTGATGTTTATTGATTGGCCGTCGGACCAAACACGGCCATTTAGACTGTAACCTACATCCGTCATTAACAGAACCCGTGGATTCTGTCTTTTTTCTGAACCGGCCACTCTTTAATTTTCCTCTGGTAGTTTAAGAGAAGATATTTCTGTCTACAGAAGTCGGTAATTCATGTGCACGACATCTACTATACTATACTTTCAAACGATGACATTCCCGGGATCCGGTTGGTTAAGAATAGCCCAAGGGCATTCATTGTCAAGGTTAAAAGGGATTTAGGGGATCAGAAACGGCCAGACCAAAATAATCTTGGCATCTGCAGAAGCGATGGCCCTAACCAAATCAATGAGCCGGGGACTTAAATATGTCACCCGGCTCATTGATTTGAAACCTGAAAAGGTTGAATCGAGTCTTTTACTTGGTTTCGGCCTCGCCGGTGGCGTGTCCGTGCAGTTTGATATCTACCTTCTCTTCAAGTCCCTGGTAATAGTCCTGCAGGATTTTCACTACCTCTGGACGTGAGAACTCAGCCGGTAGATCGCCGCCTTCTGACAGAGTCTTCCGGACCATTGTCCCGGAAAGCAGGAGCCGATCCTCCCCTTTGTGCGGACAAGTCTTCATGGAGGCCATGCCGCCGCACTTATAGCAATGGAAGGTCCAATCGATGTTAAGGGTCCGAATCTCAAGAGAACCCTC
>JAZGHI010000563.1:0-3855 GCA_036480955.1 Candidatus Adiutricales bacterium | reverse complement strand
TCCATCCCACCGCGGATGAGGTCTTCCGGACCGTAAGAGAGCGGCTGCCGAGAATCAGCCTGGGAACTATCTACCGCAACCTGGAACTTATGTCCGAGCAGGGATTGATCAAAGTTACCGGACAAGGCGGAATCCAGAGGCGGTACGAGGGCAACATGAAGGAACATTACCACCTGAAATGCGTCTCCTGCGGCCGCCTGGAAGACGCGCCTGTGGAAACCATCTCATTTCCCGATGATCCCTTGAGAGAAAAAAGCGATTTCAAGATATTGGGACACAACCTTGAATTTCTGGGTCTCTGTCCCGAGTGCCGAATGAATAACGACCCCGAATAATAATAGAAGTAAATACAGACTCTTATGCCTTAAATGAGGACCACGTGTTTACATCCTCAAATTATAAGCGAAAATACTAAAAGGAGGAAGAAAGTATGCCGGATTTGAAAGGAACCCAGACAGAAAAGAACATTTTGACCGCGTTCGCCGGAGAATCGCAGGCCCGAAACCGTTACACTTATTTTTCCAGTCAGGCCCGAAAAGAAGATTTTTTACAAATCTCGCAAATTTTCGAGGAAACGGCCAATCAGGAGAAAGAACACGCCAAACGTTTATTCAAGTTACTAGAAGGTGGACAAGCCGAGGTGCAGGCCGCCTTTCCGGCCGGTGTGATCGGCACCGTGACCGAGAATCTAAAAGAAGCCGCTGAAGGGGAGAATTACGAGTGGACCGATATGTATCCTTCCTTCGCCGAGGCAGCCAGAGAAGAGGGCTTTACCGAAATAGCCGATATTTTCACCTCTATTGCTGTGGCCGAAAAACAGCACGAGAAGCGGTATCTGGCTCTGCGGGCTAACGTCGAGACCGGAAGGGTGTTCAAAAAGGATACCTCGGTAACGTGGCGCTGTATAAATTGCGGATATTTGCATACCGGTGAAGAAGCGCCCGAGAAATGTTCTGCCTGCGACCACTCCCAGGCGCATTTCGAGCTTTTGGGAGAAAACTATTAGATCTGATGAAAGTTGCAGCCTAAACGATAACCCAAAAAAGGCCGCCGGTGAAACGTTTTTTAAGGATCGGGGTCAAAATTAAGGAGGCGAAAGAATGGCTGAACAGTTGGAGATTTACAAATGCGGGAAGTGTGGAAACATCGTAGAAGTCCTGTTCGGGGGCGATGGTGAACTGGTCTGTTGTGAAGAACCTATGAAACTTTTCGTGGCGAACACGGTTGATGCGGCCAAGGAGAAGCACGTACCGGTCATCGAGAAGATCGAGGGTGGATTCAAAGTTAAGATTGGGAGCGTAGCCCATCCCATGGAAGAAGCCCACTACATTCAATGGATTGAAGCAGTGGCGGATGGAAAAGCCTACCGGAAATTTCTCAACCCGGGTGACGTCCCGGAGGCTGAGTTCATGATCGACGCGGCCTCAATCACAGCCAGGGAATATTGTAACGTTCACGGGTTGTGGACAGCCTGATCGAATTCTCAAATATCCGAAACCGGGAAGGCCGAGTTGAAGGAAGAGAACGAAAAGCTCGGCCTTCCCAAACTAAACCGGCCTTCCAAAACCGGTGAACCTGACTGAAGGGAGAGGCTAAAGTGATCGATCAGAAAATTCAATCCGCGTTGAACGAACAGCTCAACGCCGAAATATATTCGGCTTATCTTTACCTGTCCATGGCCGGTTATTTCGAGTTTTTAAGACTGAGCGGAATGGCCAACTGGATGCGCGTTCAATGGCAGGAAGAACTGACACACGCCATGAAGTTTAACGACTTCCTCAATGAACGCGGTGGCCGGGTACTACTTAAGGCCATAGAAGGCCCCCAGACGGAGTGGGATTCGCCCACACATGCTTTTGAGGACACGGCCCGCCATGAATCGAAAGTAACCGGATTGATCAATGACCTGGTCAATCTGGCTGAGAGCGAAAATGACCACGCCACCAGGAATTTTCTAATGTGGTTTGTGAACGAACAGGTTGAGGAAGAGGATTCAGCCGATGCAGTCCTGCGGAAACTTAAGTTGGTTGGCGGCTCCGGCGAGGGACTCCTCATGATTAATAATGAACTCGCTCAACGTGTGTTTGTGCCTCCGGCTGCCGGGAAAGAGACCTCTTAGAGAACCAACTGCAAAGGCCATTTACAGGAACATCATGACCGGGAGGGTGCCATGTCGACAGAACAAGATACTAGTTCAAGGGAAATGCTGGCCACGGCTTTAACCATGGAGCAGAAGGGGATGGCTTTTTACGAGAAGGCCGCCTCGGACTGCTCGAATGAGTTCGGCCGGGAGATGTGTCAGCTGCTTAAGGATTATGAAAACATCCATGTCGAGAGAATTAAAACAATTTACGATTCTCTTAAAGGGGGCGCGGGATGGTCCGATGAATGGGCCGGGATGAAACCGAGCCAGGACCTCGGAGCCGTGTTTAAAGCGTTGGCCGAGAGTCATTCGAAGACGATTAAATCCAACGCCGGTGACCTGGAAATCCTGGACGTGGGACTTGACTTTGAGACAAAGAGCATAGATTTTTATAGCAAACATCTTTCCGAGGCTGGGGCGGTTTTGGAGCGGGAGTTCCTGGACCAGATGATTATTGAAGAGAGAGAACATTTCAGGATTCTCTCTGATATGCGCCAGTACTATTCAGATCCTGCCGCCTGGTTGATGGAAAAGGAGCGCGTATCTTTAGACGGAGCTTAGAAACAGACAAGGATAATCCGTGTAAAGAGACCCCAGGGGCGCTGGTCTGTGGACCGGATCGCTCTTGGGGAGTTCATCCGGGGTTGCGCCTATAGCGGCTTCAAAGTAAATGTCCTAGATCTCTTTCGGTAAATGTATAACTGAAAATGAGATCTCTGCAAAACGAGTAATTTGAGGTCAAATCGAGGAGCACGAAAATTTAAGCCGCAGGAATACTGATAACGGTTTTTCACTTCATGAAAAAACGTTTGGACCGCATGTAATCCCGATAAATCGGGATTACTAGGTATTTCGAGGACTAAAGCCACTGCAGGCGAAGCCGAAGTGGCAGCTCAAAATTCGAGCGCGACAAAGAGTTGGGCCAAAGGACGAAGTTTAACAGAGGTCTCAAAATACAATTTCAGCACGAATCCGAGCATTATTAAGTTCATTAACTTTAAGTCTCTTTATAAATGAGAGATCCAGAATAAAAAAGGAGAAGAAACGAACATGGCTAAAGCTTTGGTTGTATACGCCACCCGTACCGAAAAGACTAAAGAAATCGGCGAGTTGGTTGCTGAAGGCATGCGTTTTTCCGGTGTCGAGGTTGATGTGCTGCCGGCGCGGGAGATCAAGAGAAAAGGGGATCTGGAAGGTTACGACGCCCTGGTTTTCGGTTCAGCCACTTACCATGGTGAAATGATGCAGGCCATGAAAACCATGTTGTTCCTGGCCGAGCAGCCCGACCACAAGGATAAGGTCGGAGGGGCTTTCGGGGCCTATGGCTGGAGCGGCGAGGCTCCGGACCGGATATACGAGACCATGAAGCACATATTTGAAATGGATACGGTCAGCGCTCCTTTGCGGATTAAAAAAGCGTCCGTTCAGGGCGGACTGCAGGCGGCACAGGATTATGGCCGGCAGATAGTGAAAAAACTGGAAGGTTGAGCAGACAGTGTCTGTCCAGAAATGATGATAATTTTTTTCCGAAGGAAAATAAATGTCCTTAGTTTTTTTCAAGATCGAGGCGGACGAAAAAAATTGCCGCAGGCATATATTTGATATTCCGATGGTAATTTTTACCGAAGGGAAATAAATGTCCGTAATTTTTTTCGACCAACAAAGAGATTGGGGAAAATAACCATTTCCGGACGGGCACTAGATTAGGAGAA
>JAZGHI010000562.1:0-2272 GCA_036480955.1 Candidatus Adiutricales bacterium | reverse complement strand
TGGATTGCAGCCTTGTCGGCTGCTCCGACGCCCATAAAATTATAACTTTCTAATAGTCATATAGCGGACATCCCCCAAAAACCTTACCCCTTCTATATTGTTTCCCCGCCCTGGAACTTCCGGCGCGGGATTTTTTCCTTCTAACAAGCTTACCCCTGCCCCGAGTTCGTCGAGGGGTAACCAGTTTCCTTTTGACAACTTAAGACCCCTCTTAATAAGTAGTATCCATCCCTGTTTAATAACCAACATACTTTCTGGAGAAAAGCCTTGCCCAGCACCATCCGGAAGAATCAGTACGTCCGCCAATTAGTGCCTCCATATAACTGTCACGCCTCTTTAAGAGGCTTTTTTATTCATCCTCGTCAAAACCTTCCTAACCGCAAACGGAAATTAAAATGAGAAAGAAGAATTTAGCAGTTATAATATTTGCATCAATTTGTGTCTTCTTCCGATGTCAGATGGGTCTATCTTCCCCGCTTTTTTATGATAGGCTGGATTTCGCAGCCGGAGACGGACCTATCTCTGTAGCTATAGGAGATCTTGATGGAAATGGCGATATGGATCTGGCCGTGACAAATTGGTTCACCGGCAATGTCTCGGTGCTGTTGGGCAATGGTGACGGCACCTTCCAGGCTCCCGCAGGATACGGGGCCGGAGATGGGCCTCGGTCTGTAGCGATAGAGGATCTGGATGGAAATGGCGCCTTGGATCTGGCCGTGGCAAGTTATAATAACGATAATGTCTCGGTGCTGTTAGGCAATGGCGACGGCACCTTCCAGGCTGCTGCAGGCTTCGGGGCAGGAGATGGGCCTCGGTCTGTAGCGATAGGAGACCTGGATGGAAATGGTGTCTTGGATCTGGCCGCAAGGGAGAAGGGGACGTTGTTTCGTTGTTGTTTTATTTTGTGGTAATATATTCAACCTTCCGGGTACAGATGGTCACAATTTCTGCACGAACGTCCAGCATTTCCTTGGAAAAATTGGTTATCGGATACTGGATTTTTGGGTTAATGGCAATAATCGCTTTGGCGATAAAATTAAAATCAGATTCTCCGTCGGTTTGCCCCGGATTGAAACTCGAAAGCCATGATATTTAGTGTGTTGATTTGGAGAACATTCCTGGTTTTCGACCAGCTCCAGGCAGACCGGCATATGTCTGGGCAATCGACATCCATTGGCGGGCGGTTGCGCCCTTAATAACGAGCTGGGCATCGGCAAGATTGCGTCTCCGGACGACAACCAGGCAGAAATCTTCAGCCGAACCCTTGACAATGTCCTTTGCTTTTTCAGGGCCCCATGTCCAGAGCTCACCCGAGGGGCTAGTGATTTCGACCCTGACCGGTGAATCGGGGACCTTCATCTGACGGTTGGTATAACTCCAGCCAAAGGTCGCCACCCCCAGATGGACGATATGACGCAGCCGGTCGGTGGGAACCCGCTCAATACCTAAGGCGTCCGCAACGTCCTGGCCATGAGCCCAAGTCTCCATGAGTCGGGCAGTAGCAAAAGACAGGGCGCTCATGGGCGGTCCATACCACCTTAGCCTGGCCTTGCGGGCCAGAGGTATCAGAGCGTCAAGAAGTGCCCGGCGTTCCTGCCGCCACCAGTTTAATAATTCGGCTACGGCCAGTTCTTTGCCCACTTTTTCAAGGGTTTCACGGTGGCCTTCAGGGTCCATGGTTATATCAGCCAGATGTTGATCAAACGCCTCCGGCTCGGTGACGGCCAGCTTGGCCCTTTCATCATAATAGGCGAGATGTCGAATCTGGTCTTTTACAGTCCAGCCCTCTGCCGGTGTCATGACGTTCCAGCCGGATTCATCAAGAGTGGCTACAATGGTATCCAACTCCTCATATTCTTTTGCCAGGTCAGTACAAATTTCTTTCATTGGTCCGTATCCTTTTTGAGGTTCGTCTTGTATACAGGAATATAAGTATTTGTGTCAATACCGCGTCCCGAATCGCAGTCTCCGGCTTTCCGGGTACGACGTGTAATCTACCTCAAAAAAATCTGACCCATCCATTTTTATAATTCAGCTAATTCAGGGGTCAAGTCTACGTTTGACTCTTAAGGATTCAAAATTATAAAACATCCTAATTGGGCACGGCCCCCATAAGGAGTTATCGCCATATTGTCTTTGGTTCATTTCTCAGCGGCAATCGCGGGTATTTAAATTTTGGCTGACCAACCATCATCGCTCCGAAGCTCACATGGCCTTCCGGAAGGTCTAAGGCCTCTGCCATTGGAGGCCAGAAATTTGCGGCCGCATTAAA
>JAZGHI010000561.1:0-2171 GCA_036480955.1 Candidatus Adiutricales bacterium | reverse complement strand
AATCGAATAAGACCGCCGGACCCTAAAAAATTAGACCAGAAGTCAAATAAAAATAAGGAGAACGATGATGACACCAGAGAAAGTTTTGGAAATGGCAAAAAGAAACGGAGCTGTCATGGCAGATCTCAAGTTCATGGACTTCCCGGGCATGTGGCAGCACTTCTCCGTTCCTATATCCGAGCTTGAGGTAGAATCCTTTGAGGACGGTTTTGGGTTCGACGGCTCCAGTATCCGGGGATGGCAGCCCATTCACGCCTCGGACATGCTGGTTATACCCGATCCGGCCACGGCCATCATGGACCCGTTTACGGCCGCGCCCACCATTTCACTCATATGCAATATCGTCGACCCGGTGACAAAGGAGCAGTACTCACGGGACCCCCGCTACATAGCCCAGAAGGCCGAAGCTTACCTGAAATCCACGGGTCTGGCCGACACGGCGTATTTCGGCCCTGAACCAGAGTTCTTTATCTTCGATGACATCCGGTACGCCACCAACCAGCACAGCTCGTTCTACTTTGTGGATTCGGTCGAAGGCTCCTGGAACACCGGCCGGGAAGAGAATCCCAATCTTGGATACAAGCCCAGATATAAGGAAGGATACTTTCCGGTTCCGCCCACCGATTCGTTGAACGACCTTCGAACCGAGATGACCTTGACGCTTATAGAGGCCGGTATCGAAATCGAGGCTCAGCATCACGAGGTTGCCACCGCCGGCCAGGGCGAGATCGATATGAAGTTCAATCCCCTGGTCAAGATGGGCGACCATTTGATGCTCTTTAAATACATTGTCAAAAACGTGGCCAAACGACACGGCAAGACCGCAACTTTTATGCCCAAGCCGATATTCTCGGATAACGGAACGGGTATGCACGTTCATCAAAGTCTGTGGAAAAAGGGAGAACCTATGTTCGCCGGGAACGAGTACGCCGGCCTTTCCGAGATGGCCCTCCACTATATCGGGGGAATTCTGAAGCATGCCCGCGCGTTGTGCGCGATTTGCGCTCCGACTACCAACTCATACAAGAGGCTGGTCCCCGGTTTCGAGGCCCCGGTAAATATGGCTTATTCCAGCCGGAACCGTTCGGCCGCTATCCGGATCCCCTTGTACTCGGCCAGTCCCAAGGCCAAGAGGGTCGAGGTGAGGTTCCCGGATCCATCCTGCAACGGGTACATGGCCTTTTCAGCTATGCTCATGGCTGGGCTGGATGGCGTGCAGAATAAAATAGACCCGGGCGATCCGCTGGATAAAGATATTTACGCCCTTTCGCCTGAAGAGCTCGCTGATGTGCCTACCGCCCCCGGATCGCTCGAAGAGGCTCTGAGGGATTTGGAAGAAGACCACGAATTCCTCTTGAAGGGCGACGTCTTCACCCGCGACGCTATAGACATGTGGCTTTCATATAAACAGGAAAACGAGGTGGACGAACTCAGGCTCCGGCCCCACCCCTTTGAATTTTTCTTGTATTACGATATATAAAACTTGTTGAGGCTTTCTAAGGGGAGTCTGCCCGTCTGATCCTCCTTTTCTAACGGGAAAGACCGAGCAAAAAAAGAATTACGCGTTCAAAAAAGACTTCGGGCCATGATCAGGTGTCATGGCCCGAGTTGGCAGAACCGTTTTATAAGTGGGAAGCCGGCGGATATTATAGTTGAATAATTACGGGCAGGTATTATGTCCCGGAAAAAATCGATTTTTGACCAGAATGATATTATATAACCCTTTCAATATGGTATTTTTAGGGGTTACACGAATAGGTCCTGTTGGAGAAAGAGTTGGTTCCAAGCAGGTTTAGCGTCTATACGACTAAAAGAGGGGTTGTAGAGATTACATTCGTCATTCCGGACTTGATCCGGAATCCAGGAAAGTACGTTGAACTGGAAACGCGCTTGGAAGATGGAATTGATCGAAAAAAATAACCCACTTTGGCAGGATTTATACGAAACCATATCTCTCCTGGATTCCGGCTTTCGCCGGAATGACGGGGGGTTATGGTGATTTCAGTTGATGAGCGGGAGCGCTCCTGAGATCATATTATATCATTGCTGTCCAAGAAAAAACCGATTTTAGACAGGAGTGATTACCGCCAAACAATTCAGGGGCTGTTTTTTCAGCCTGTTAAATGCGGTTGAGGTTTCAGGCAGGTTGTGCCATCATCGTGCCATGAAGT
>JAZGHI010000560.1:0-2836 GCA_036480955.1 Candidatus Adiutricales bacterium | reverse complement strand
GGTTACCCACGCGTTACTCACCCGTGCGCCACTTTACTCTCATTCCCGAAAGAATGATTTCTCGTTCGACTTACATGTATAAGGCACGCCGCCAGCGTTCATTCTGAGCCAGGATCAAACTCTCCATATAGTTTGAAGAAATTGAGTCAAAAGCCCTACACTCGCTATTTAGTTTTCAAAGATCAGATTGAACAGACTTAAGTTTAAGACCTGAATTCGACTTTGTCAAGTCCTTCTCTTTAGTCCGTCTCTGTCTGTTTGTTGGCCTCAAATTTTCTTGGCCTTAGACAAAGAGAATCGCATTCTACTTAATTCTGTTACTTTGTCAAGCGCTTTTTCACCGCTTTTTGAAAAAAGCGAATTCGCACCCTCAACCTACATCGCTAATTATATCATAAGTGTTCAGATTTCGGGCGTTTTATCTACTTTTTCTCCATAATTTCCTTTATTCTTTGAATTTTTTCGGCATGTCCTGTTTCAGGGTCAAATGAGCAGACCACACCCTCCAGACGGAGACCTTTTTTGCCCGGCTCGAATCGAGTCGGGCGGCCAGTTAAAAATCGGTCAATAATCGGTTCTTTTTTCATGCCTATGACAGATTGATGTGGCCCGGTCATGCCCGCGTCAGTTATGTAGGCCGTTCCCTGAGGCAGAATTGTTTCATCCGCTGTCTGCACATGGGTGTGTGAGCCGATAACTGAACCGGCTCGTCCGTCCAGATACCAGCCCAAGGCCACTTTCTCAGATGTGGCCTCGGCGTGAAAATCGACCAGAATAATCCGGGCTCCTTGAGCCTTGAGGTTTTCCAATTCCCGGTCGGCGGTCTTGAAAGGACAATCAATAGGCGTCATAAAGGTCCGTCCCTGCAGGTTAAGTATCCCCACTTTCACACCATTTCCGGTTTTCAGGAGCACGCTCCCTCGGCCGGGGGCTGGATCCGGGTAATTGGCCGGCCTGAGCAGCCGCTCGTTGACATCAAGGTAGTCCATGATTTCCTTGTGTTTGAAAATGTGGTTGCCCGAGGTCAGGATATCAACCCCGGCTGAAAACAATTCGTCGGCTGTTTTTACCGTCAGTCCTATTCCGCCAGCCGCGTTCTCGGCGTTGGCCACCACAAGGTTTAGGGCATGGGTATTGATCAGGCTGGGTAAAAATTCCCGCACCATACGACGGCCCGGACGCCCGAATATATCACCTATGTATAAAATGTTAATCATTGTAAAATCTTACCAATAAAATCGCCAGATAAGCATTCCGATAAAAATGTAAATGATGGAATCTATACCCAGCAGGTCCTAGTGAGGGATTCAATGGGACAAAAACCACTAAGTTTAAATACCGTCTCCCCGATCTCCAGGACCTCACCAAGATCCAGGAAAAGTATAGTGTCCCGGCGGGCTTTAAGCAATAGGAGATTATTCAGGTTTCGAGTAACGGCGCGTGGACGTGGCTGAGGTAAATCAATAATTCAGATAAGTTACCCTGGCCAGAGTCAAAACAAGCACGGTTTCAGCACCGGCTTTTTTCAAGACCCGGGCACATTCGTTAGCCGTGGCGCCGGTGGTAAAAACGTCGTCCACCAGCATAACCGATTTTCCCTTAACCTTTTGCGGATTGGTTACGGAAAAGGCGTGCCGTACATTTTTATGACGCTCAGGGCCGCTGAAATTAATCTGGGGTTCTGTCCAGCGAGTACGGACCAGGAGGTCATAGGAGATCCGATCTTCGTAAGCAGCAAAAAGCTCCTTAGCCAGGAATAAGGCTTGATTAAAACCGCGTTCCCGCAGACGCCTCCAATGGAGCGGGACCGGCAGGATAAGTTCTGTCAGGGGCGGTAGAAAAGGAGGGCCCAATTCCTGGGCCATGAATCCGGCTAAGGGACGGGCTAATTCGCCCCGCCCGTTATATTTAAAGACATGGATAGCCTTTCGTAAATTTTCACTAAACTGACCCGCGGCCAGGGCCTGGTCAAAGGCCGGGGGTTTCCCCCGGCACAGAGCACAGGTATGGATCGTGGGAATACTTGTTTTGAAAGGGATTCCACAACACCGGCAATGGGCCTTCGGGATTGTAAGAAAACCTTTCCCGCATGCGGGACAGACATCTCTGATAAAAGAAAAGGGGAACTTTTTTTCGCCGTCTGAACCTATAAGCTCAGAACAAACGAGGCACCGGGGAGGAAACAACAGGTCACCGAAACTCCGAAGAAGATTACTCCACGCAGCCCGGCTGCCGCCTTTAAAGCCGGTCACGGATAGCCTGCCCAAATTCTGAGCATGACAATTCACTGGCTCCACTAATTTGACGGGCCAAGTCGTAAGTCACCAGTCCGGCGGCAATGGTTTCAGCCAGGGCGGTCCTGATCAGGTCCGAGGATTCCTCCCAGCCCAGATGATCGAGCATCATGGCGCCGGAAAGAATGAGAGAGCCGGGATTCACCTTATCAAGACCGGCGTATTTGGGAGCGGTACCATGCGTGGCCTCGAAAATCGCGCACCTGTCGCCAATATTGGCCCCGGGGGCCAGGCCTAATCCACCTATCTGAGCGGCCAAGGCGTCTGAGAGATAATCGCCGTTCAGATTCGGGGCGGCGATCACGTCGTATTCGTCCGGACGCAAGAGTACCTGCTGGAACATAGCGTCGGCTAGGCGGTCTTTTATCACTATCCTGTTTGAAGGCTGCCGGCCTCCGTGTTTATCGGCAACCTCGGCCTCGGTGATCGTATCGTCGCCAAATTCCAGGGCGGCTTCATAACCCCAGGTTCGAAACGCGCCTTCGGTATATTTCATGATATTGCCCTTGTGAACCAGAGTAACGCTTCTCCTTCCCTTGTCC
>JAZGHI010000559.1:0-15690 GCA_036480955.1 Candidatus Adiutricales bacterium | reverse complement strand
ACTACCGGCAAGGTCAGCAATTCGCCATTCGTCGCGGTAAAACAGTCAGGGAGACCTTAAAAAAGATCAATAACCCCGAGGAATTTGATCAGGCCATTATTTTCGCCTATTCACCCAAAGGTGAATTGCTGGTAAAGGAAACACTCCGGATTTCAAATGCCAATTAAGCCGCTTAAGAGCCTGCCTCATTTCGTGGGGCTGCTTTTATTTCTTGTTATTTATACTCCTTCACTGAACGCCGCGGCCCGGCGCGAGCAGTTGGTCCATTTTCAGGACACTCCCTACGAGTTGAATGTCTATAAAATCTATGGCCTGCAAAAAGGTCCCACGCTTATGATCATAGGCGGTATCCAGGGTAATGAACCGGGCGGGTATCTTTCAGCGGATTTATACACCGACTTTGCCATGAAACGGGGCAATCTTATCGTCGTTCCACGGGCGAACTTCTATTCGATCCTGCTCTTTAAGCGGGGTGCAAACGGCGACATGAATCGTAAGTTCGGGATGAAGCTTAAAGAAGATTATGACTCCCGGATCGTAGCGATTCTTAAAAAACTCATCTCCGAAAGCGACTTCCTGCTGAATCTGCACGATGGCTGGGGCTTTTACGCGCCCAAGTATATAAACTCATCGCGCAATCCAAGCCGGTACGGTCAATCCATAATCGCCGACAGTTCTGAATATTATTCTCCGGCTTTGAAAAAAACACTCCTTTTAAAAAATATGGCTGAGCGGGTGATCGGTGTCATCAACAGCCAGATAGAGAATCCGAAGCACCACTTCAGCTTCATGGATACCCGGACCGGCGAAACTTCTTCACCCTACACCGAGCAGAGACGCTCGG
Organism: Candidatus Adiutricales bacterium; assembly: GCA_036480955.1. Taxonomy (GTDB): domain Bacteria; phylum Desulfobacterota; class Desulfarculia; order Adiutricales; family JAFDHD01; genus JAZGHI01. Next base: position 14,846 of record JAZGHI010000559.1, on the reverse strand, counting down.
CTACTTACTACGCGCTAACACAGCAGGGCATCCCCGCCTTTGGAGTCGAAACCTCTAAAAACCTGCCCACCACGGAGATGAAAGTCCGTCATCACAATCTGGCCATCAATGCTTTTATGGATATTTTCGGGCTGGAACCGGAACAGCCCAGGGTCTCTTTGATTCCTCCGAAATTGAAGTATCTGGTCGTTTCTGTAAACAATCAAAATCCCGTAATCGTAGGTGACAAAAAAACATTACATATCAACCACGGTGATTCTATTGAGGTCGTCCACGTGGAAGCTAATTATGAGCGCGGCCTCTCGGTAGACATAAAGGGATTGGGGACCATCAGCGATTTCAGGCAGCGTTTCAAGGTCACCAGGCCGACCGTAATTCTAGCCCAAAAAGACCATATCAAATTTGGCCGGGTGAATATTGCCCTGCGGCCGAAGAAACCTGCCCGCCGTAAAATAACTCCGGCCGCCAGTAAATCCAAAAATGTGCGTCCGGCGGCAGTGAGGTTTTTCATTCTCGAAATTGAGGGTAAAAGACACGTGGCGGCTAACGGTGAACAGGTCGAGGCTTTTGATGGGGACACGGTCAAAATCATTGACGTGATTACTGATGGGCCGTCTCTCCAGGATGACTTCTCGGTTAATTTTAAGGGTTTTGTGCCGAAAGGCCGGAAGAATGTAGGTGAGGATAGAGGCTATCTCATCGACACGGCCAAGGATCTCTTACCTCGTTATCGCCTGTCCAAGACCGAGAAAATATATGCCATAAACGTTGAGCGGAAATCAAAGGTGTGGGCTAGGATGACTATCCGGCTGAACAAACCTGAATTGAATTATGTGATCTTACGTCATAATGGCGGGCCGCGCCTCAGCCTTCTTAATGGTGAAACCCTCAAGGTGAGTCCCGGTGACCAGATCCAAGTCCTGGACCTGAAAACCAATGTCTCGGCGGGTCCAGCAATCGAACTCACGGTCAAAGGATCAGTCCATTTTGAATCACAACCCGGCGCGCTTCTTTCGTTCAAGACCGGTGGGCAGGAGAGCGTGTCTCTGGTTGTGAAACGGAAGGGGATCGTCCTGGGTCAAATCTCACTGACCGGAAGCTGAGCCAGAGAAACCATATCCGGCTATACCCGGCTGTTCTTTACATCCGCTCATTCATAACATTCTATCCGTTTACTTACCGGCCCGATTGTAGTAGAGAGATACCGTTATGCCTACCGCAACCGTTCTGACCTTTGGCTGTAAGGTCAATCAGTTTGAATCGCAGGGGATGGCCAAGTCCTTGCTCCAGGAGGGTTATACGCTTGTATTCAGGGATGAGCCGGCTGATCTCCGCATCATCAATACATGTACCGTAACCCACAAAGCCGATCTGGAGGCCCGGTCTTTCATCCGGCGCGTTCACCGGAATAACCCATCAGGTTTATCAGTGGTTACGGGATGTTACGCTCAGACACGGCCTGAAGAACTAATAGGGCTGCCCGGAGTGATGGCGGTGCTGGGTCAAGAGTATAAAAACGTACTGTTGAAAGTGATAGACGGGATGGGCCCGGAATCAGAGCCGTTGCTTAAAACATCCCCCTTAAACACAGAAAACAGCCTGCCCCACTTCGGGTTTCCTGGATTTGATCGAACACGCGCCTTTTTCAGAATCCAGGACGGCTGTTCGGCCTGTTGCACTTACTGTGCCGTCCCCCAGGCCAGGGGTCCCAGTCGAAGCCTGGAGACGGAATTGGTTTTGGAGGGGTTGTCCGCTTATGAAAAATCCGGGTATCAGGAAGTCGTTTTATCCGGCATCCATCTCGGAGCATGGGGGTTGGACCTGTCCCCTCGAACCACGCTGGTCGATCTGCTGGGCCTGCTGATAAATGGGCCCTATTCGGGCCGTCTTAGATTGAGTTCTATCGAACCCCATGAGGTTACATCTGAACTTATTCAGACAATTCGTCAGACACCCCGAATCTGTACCCAATTGCACTTGCCTTTGCAGAGTGGGGACGACCAGGTTCTAGCCCGGATGCGCCGGCCCTACACAAGTTCTTTTTTTCAGGAATTGGTCTACTCACTTACCTCGGAATGGCCTGAACTCTGCCTGGGTGTAGACGTAATGGCCGGTTTCCCCGGAGAGGACGAACAGGCTTTCTCTCAAACACGAGACCTTATTTTGAAGCTTCCCTTGGCTTACCTGCACGTTTTCCCCTATTCAAAAAGGCCGGGAACTCAGGCCGCAAAAATGCCTGGACAGGTTGATCCCAAAATTATTAAGAGCCGGGCCGCGTCCCTGCGGGAAATCGGACACACTAAACGGAACGAGTTTTATAAAAAAAACCTTGGGCTGGTGCGGCCCACTTTGATAGAAAATACCCGAGACCGGAATACCGGACTGGCCAGAGGATTGACTGATAATTATATCAAGGTCCTGATACCGGAACCCGCGCCTCCCGAGGGCAGTATAGCCCCGGTCAGGCTCACTGACCTGGCCTCGGGAAAAGGAATGGTTGGCCGTCCTGCTTAAAAAAAACCGGCTCCCTTCTTGACTGAAGTAGTAATTTCCGATAAACCAAAAGCCGCTTGGTTGAAAAGTTTCTTTTCGAATCCTGATACCATGGATTATTTTGTGGGTCACGGGCGGAAACGAGGCGGACATTTAAGAAATGATGCCATACTATAGCCAAAATGTTTGAAGACATCAGACCATATAACGACGAAGAAGCGAAGCAGATCTGGCTGGAAATGCTTCGAAACCCGGACATGGTTAAAATACTAGACCGGTTGGACGTCCCCATTCTGCCTGAATATCATTTGTTGGACAGCCTGGAAAAATTACATCTGACCATCGCCGCCCTGATCATTGAAAAAGTACTCGACTCGACTTCCGACGGTCTGACCTTTAGCGGAGTTGATGCCCTGGAGGCCGATAACGGCCGAGGATTTCTGTTCATTTCCAACCATCGCGATATCATATTGGACCCGGCCCTGCTTATTTACGCTTACTGTCAAAGCGGTTATAAGCCGGTCCAGATAGCGGTAGGCGACAATCTTTTGAACTCTCCATTCGTAACCGATCTCATCAAGGCCAACCGGAGTTTCGTCGTTAAAAGAAACCTCCCCCGGAAAGAGCAGCTAAAAGCATCGAAGGAATTGTCCGCTTATATTTGGGACCAGATAAATAGCGGACAATCGATGTGGATAGCGCACAGGGAAGGACGGGCCAAGGACGGCAACGATTTTACCAATCCGGCTATGTTGAGTATGCTGCACCTCTCCGAGAGGAAGAATATTCCGTTTTCCGATTTCATCAATAAGATAAACATCGTCCCGGTTTCTATATCTTACGAATATGATCCCTGCGATGAACTCAAAGCCAGAGAACTCTGGACACTCAAACAAAATCACAGCCTATACGAAAAAGGAGCGGATGAAGACCTAAGTTCGATTGTCATGGGAGTTACCGGTTACAAAGGCCGGCTCCATGTCACCTTTGGCCAGCGTCTCCAGGGCGATTTCCCGGACGTTAAAGCGGCGGCCCGAGCCCTCGATCACCAGATTATCAGCAATTACAAGCTCTGGCCGTCAAACTTAACGGCTTATCATGAGTTATCTGGAAGTAAATCCGACGTGGCCGCCGATGAAAGGAAGAAGTTTCTGGACCGGGTAAATAATGCTCCGGAAGAGTTACGCAGTTTTCTTTTAAAGATGTACGCCAATCCGGTCAGGAACAAGTTTGCCATTATTGCCGGCCGGGCAGACCAGGATTAATCCTTCACCGCCTTAACCGTTCGATACAATCCGTGCTCACGCGCCATCATCAGTTCCCATGCCCAAACCGGCTTGAGTCCGCCGAATCAGGTCTGAACACTCCTCGTAATCTCCCCGCTCGATAATCTCTTTCAAAGCCTTGACCTGTGCCTCGAGAATAGACACGGTCTTAAGGATATCCGTGTTTTGGGTAAGGATTTGACCTATCAGGTCGGCATTCTGACCGAGTGTCCTGGCTATTTGCGTTCTCAGATAACTGAAGGAAGTCGTGGTGAAAGTGTCCAGTTCATGCTGATCGTGGCCGGTTTCATTGATGGCCATGGCTAGCGCCAGTATACTGGAGTGAGTCAGCCCTTGAACCGTGGCCATGACACGGTCATGGTATTCGGGGGATGTGATCAGGACCCGGGCTTCCATATTTTCCAGAAGTTCTTTTATCCAGGCCAGCCACTTTTTTCCCCGGCCCGGACATAAAGCCATACCCAGTCCCTTTATCGAGGTCTCATTCGGCCCGAACAGGGGATGGGCGCCCACCACCTCACATTGGGAGTGTTCCAGCATGGCCCTTAAAGGCATGGTTTTAACAGAAGTAAGGTCCATGAGCAGACCGTCCGGACGCACATACGGACCTGTCTCGCTGATGATTTCCTCTGTTTTGGCTATGGGTACGCTGATAATTACCACCGGGCATTTTTTAGCTATATCACGAGCAGTCAACGGAGTACCCACGTCTGATATGTGAACAGTCAACCCCTCTCCCTCAAGCAGATTCTTAAACCAGACGCCCATCCGGCCCTCCCCCCCAATAATTCCAACAAGCGGTTTATTCATTTCCGCACCGTTTGCTGGCGCAGGAAATGGTCCGCGAGCACCAGTCTGACCATGGCCCGGCAAACCGGGTTTATGCGGGGAATAGCCGACACATCATGCCTGCCCTCAACTGTGATGGTGGCCGGGTTGAAATCCAGGTCCACGGTCTGTTGTTCTTTGGCTATGGAAGGAATCGGTTTCACGGCCGCCCTGATAATTATCTCGTCCCCGTTCGAGATTCCGCCTAGTATGCCGCCGGCACGATTCGACGCAAAACCGTCCGGAGTTATGGGATCGTTGTTTTCCGAACCCAGGAGACCGGCAGCCTCAATTCCAGCGCCGATCTCCACGGCTTTGACCGCGCCTATGGACATGACCGCCTTGGCTAGATCGGCGTCCAGTTTATCGAAGACCGGCTCCCCCAAGCCGGGCGGGCAATTCCGCACCTTTATTTCAACAATCCCTCCGGCCGAGTCTCCGGCTTCCCGGATCCTGGCCAGGCTGGTACGCATTTCAGGCACCGCTTCTGGATCGGGCGATCTGAATTCATTCTTATCCACTTCATCCAGATCGATACGCTTCACCCTTACCCCGGCCAATTCCACGGTATAGGCTGTCACCTTAACCTCGCTCTGATCCAATACAGCCTGCGCCACCACGCCCGCGGCCACTCGGGACACTGTTTCACGGGCCGAACTCCGCCCGCCGCCCCGATGATCCCTGAGCCCGTATTTTCTAAAGTAGGTTATATCCGCGTGACCCGGCCGAAACAGCCTTTTTATGGGGTCGTAGGCCTTACTCTTGGCATCGCGATTATAAACGGCCATGCCGATTGGAGACCCTGTGGTTATTCCGTCCATGGTCCCCGAAAGGATTTGCACCTGGTCCGGCTCTTTTCGTGAACTTGAATAGGCCATTTGACCGGGCCTCCTTTTATCAAGTTCTTCCTGAATAACGGGTTCATCAAGGGCCAATCCCGGTGGACAACCGTCGATAATCAGACCCATAGCCGGACCGTGTGACTCTCCGAAAGTGGTCACCCGAAAAGCCTTGCCAAAAGTATTACCAGCCATAAATATTACCTCACTAGTTTTAGAAGCCTTCCGGCAGAGAATTGAAAATTTTTCCCGCGCCAAAAGTATTACCTGCCATGAATATTACCCCACTATTTTAAAAAACCTTCCGGCAGAGAATCTAAAATTTTTTCCGCGACCGAAGCAGGCGAAATCCTGGTTGTGTCAATACTTATATGGGCCGCCCGGGTGTAAGCCGGCCGTCTTTTCTCAAGCAGACCGGCCGCCTCGCGGCCGGAATCCCGGCCTTCAAGGGGCGGCCGAAAATCATCAACCGCCAGCCGGGCCTGGATGGTATCCACGTCGGCCTGGAGCCAGACCAGGTGCCCCGTGGCTCTCAAGCGGGTCGTATTTTCCTGGTCTAGAACCACACCGCCGCCGGTGGCAATGATCTGCCGGTCGAAAGCGCTGACCCGTTTCACCGTCTCTTTTTCCAGCTCCCGAAAATAATCCCAACCCTCCTGCTCCACAATCTCGGAAATCGTCCTGCCGGCTTTTTCCTGAATCATTTCATCCGTATCCACGAACGGCCATTTAAGCCGATCTGAAAGCAACCGGCCCACCGAGCTTTTACCGGTGGCCCTATATCCTATGAGGATCAGATTCATGTAGTCAGCTTACCGAATAATTCCCAGAATTCGGGAAAGGATTTGGAGACACAACCCGGGTCGAGGATTTCGATTCCAGGCTGGATCAGACGGGCCACCGCGAAGCACATGGCCAGACGATGGTCCTGGTGCGGATCGAGCGCCGCCTCACCCAGTTCCCCGCCTTCGATATCGAGCCCGTCCTCTTTCACCTCTAGGCGTGCGCCCAGTTTTTTAAGTTCCGAAGCGAGGTCGACCAGCCGGTCGCTCTCCTTGTGATGGAGGTGGGCCACATTCCGGATAGTAGTCCGTCCCCGGGCCAGGCAGGCCAATACAGCCAGGGTGGGCACCTGATCAGGCATTGAGTTCATATCAATGTCTATTCCGGATAGAGAATGGCCCTGCACCGCCACCCAATCACTGCCTAATGTGATCTCACAGCCCATCTGGGATAATACGTCTAAAAAGCCGAAATCCGGCTGGAGCGAAAAAGGTTTTATATAGCGCGTGACCACGTAGCCGCGGGAGACTGCCGCGGCGGCCCAGAAATACGCCGCCGAAGAACAATCGCCTTCAATAGTGATCTGCCCGGCCTGGTAACGCTGCCCGGCCGGTATTCTGAACCAATTCCGGCCTTTGTGTTCTACTTTCACCCCGAATTCCCGCATCATCATCATAGTCAGTTCCACATACGGCCAGGAAGATACGCTGTCCGTAACTTCAATCGTTACGTCCTTTTCAGCATAAGGGCTCGCGAGCAGAAGTGATGAAAGGAACTGGCTGCTCTTGGCCGCGGAAATTGATGTTTTGCCTCCCGGTATGCCTCCCCCCGCGATCTCCACCGGCGGACACCCGGTGCCTTTAATCGACCTGGTTTTCACCCCCAATTCGGCCAGGGAGTCGAGAAGCGGTCCTATGGGTCTGGCCTGCAAGCGGTCGCTGCCGGTAAGGACCCACGAACCCCGGCTCAAGGCCGCCACGGAAGTCAACAGACGCATGGAGGTCCCTGAATTGTCCAGGTCAATTGCCGGGCCTGTTTCAGCCAGAAGACCTCCGGTGCCCTCAACTACTAGGTCGCCGTTTTCTGGTCTGATGCCGGCCCCGAAAGGCATCAGAGCCTTTATGGTAAGTTCGGTATCATCGCAAATTAAAGGCCGGTGAATGCGGCTCTCGCCTTCCGCCAAGGCGGAAATAATTAAGGCCCGATGGGTTAAGCTTTTCGAGCCCGGAATTTCGATCTCGGCCATGACTTTGGCCGTGTGGTTAACTGATATCATTTTCCTCCTCCAAAGCCCTTTCCGCGGCCGCGCGCATGACGTCCAATGGCGCGGGAAGAGCTGTCCAGGCTTGAAATTGAAAGGCGGCCTGGTTGAGCAGCATGGATAATCCACCCACCACCCGGCACCCGGCCCGGCGGGCTTCCCTGAGTAATCGGGTCTCGGATGGGGTATAGACCATGTCCATGACGATCAGGTTCGATTTCAGTAATTCGGCTGGAAACGGCGTAAGATCTGTCATCGAGGCCATTCCCAACGGCGTGGCATTAATAAGGATTTCAGCATCGGCCGATTTCAGTTCCTCTTGGGGACAAAAACCGACATTGAACTCAGAGGAAAGCTTCCTGCCCTTCTCCGGGGTGCGATTGGTGACCGTCACGTCTGCCCCTGCCTTGACTAGTCCGTAGACAGCGGCCCGCGCGGCCCCACCCGCCCCGGCCAGCAGGACGGATTTACCCTGAAGAGTGGTCTGTTCCTCGAGCGTTCGAATCAAACCCAGCCAATCCGTGTTGCTGCCAATATATTTTCCATCCCTCCGAGTGACTGTATTCACAGCCCCCAGGGCTTCGGCCGGGGCTTCAATTTCGTCCAAACCCGCCATAATCGCCACTTTATGCGGGCGTGTGACGCTGAGTCCCTGAAAGTCCAGGGCCCTGACGCAGTCAGCGGCCAAATCCGCCTCATCTATATCCACGGGCACGTAAAAACAATCCAGATCCAGGTGTTTGAAGGCTGAATTGTGAATGACCGGACTCAAACTGTGGCCCACGGGTGAGCCCAGCACCCCGAACAATTTCGCTTGCCCGCGTATTTCTACTAAATTTTCGGATTTTTTAAACAATCGTCTCATTTCAAATCCGGTCATCTGCCCCGGCGCCGCTTCTTTCCCCGCCCCTATTGCGGCGTAAGAAAGGACGCTGCCCCAAATGGGAGCGAGCACCCGGCTGAAGCGGCCTAATCTCCCCATACCGAAAGCGGCCAGCGGTTGCTCGATCGCGGCGGCTTTGTCAAGAAGGCTTTTTAATCTTAATAAGTCTTCGGCGGTCCCCACCCTGGTCACAATCTTGGCCAGATCACCCCGCACGTCCTTTATACGCTTCAGAAGGTCTTCCAAAACCGAAAGATCGGGGGTTCCCTTAAAATCATGAAAGGATATAATCAGCCGGGTTCCGTCTTTTTTCCGGGTAAACTCTCCAATAACCCTCTCACCGGCGGACAATTCCAGGTCCATCATGGCCGGCTTGAACTGAAGGGCCTTTTCGAGAATCGCCAGCCGGTCGGACTCAGTCCCTCTGAATTTCCCGCCTTCCGATTCAAGGCGGTTGGTAACAATGACCGGCCGGGGAGGATCGTTCAGGAGAGCCGCCAGGTCCGGTTTTTCCAGATGGTCGAGCCTTATTTCCAGCAAGTCGGCCCACCCGGCGGCCCTGTTCATAGAGGCCAGAACCTTCTCTGTGCTGTCTTCAACTATTGAAGCGCAAATCTTCATCAATCAACCTGCGGATAGGAACCAAGGACTTTCAACCAACGGCTTCGCTGGCGGACTTCGTCCAGGGTCCGCTCCATTTTTTCGTCCTCCAGATGCCCTTCCAGATCGATAAAAAACACATAGGCCCAGGCCTCGTCCTTCATGGGCCGCGATTCAATTTTGGTCATATTGATACCATTAACCGCGAACGGCTCCATAAGACTGAAAAGCGCGCCGGGAACATTTTCCGTGGTGGCGATTATGCTCGTTTTATCCCTGCCCGTTCTCGCTCCAGGCGATTTAGCCAGAATTAGAAACCGGGTAACGTTCTGTTCGGCGTTCTGAATGGCACGGGCGAGAATATCCAGGCTGTAAATGTCCGCGGCCACGGAGCTGGCCACTGCGGCCGAATCTTTCTCCTCGGAGGCCTGCCGGGCCGCGGCGGATGTACTGCCGGCCTCCAGCAGTGGAACATCCGGAAGATTGGACGAGAGCCAGCGAGAGCACTGCTGTAAAGCCTGGGGGTGAGAATAAACCCTCTTGACATCATTGAGGTCTCGGGCCCGGCTCATTAGATGGTGATTTATGCGAAGGCGGACTTCCTGGCAGACATGGAGGTCAAATTCGATGAAAAGGTCCAGGGTTTCCCCAACTCCACCCTGGCTGGAATTCTCCACAGCCACCACGCCATAGTTGAATCTGTCACGGTCAACGCCCTGAAAGACCTCACGGTGACTCCCCTGCGGGATGAGGTGGGCCGAATTGCCGAACTGGTTTAAGGCCGCCTCGTGGGCAAAAGTGGCTTCCGGCCCCAGATAGCCCACCTTGATCAAGGCCTGGGCCGCTACTGAGGCCGATATGATTTGGCGGTATATATTGGCCAGGGCCTGGTCTGACAAAGGCCCGGCATTTAGTTTTTTCAAACTGTCGAGCAGGTCCCTTTCCCGGCCCGGATCGAAAATCTTTAATCCTTCCGAGTTCTTCCAGTGGCCGACTTTTATGGATAAAGATTGACGCTGGTTAAGCAATGCCAACAGGGAGGCGTCAATTTCGTCGATTCGCTTTCGCAATTCGAGAAGTTCTCTTTTCTCCATAATTATTGCTCCACAATACTCTCTTCTATCTTATGGCCGAAATGACGGCCCCCTTCTTCCAGGACGACCAGAATCTCGTGGCCCACCTTTAAATCGACGACGGAGACCGGTGAGCCGTCAGGGGCGGTCAATCGGATGGTTTCCGCGTTTTGAAGAACGGTAGTCAGAGTTCGACCGGCGGCCTCGGCCGTCACAAGCAAAAGAGGCCGCTTTTCTATCTTTACCCGCCCGACAACGGCAATGTCAGCCTGCCCCTCATGGTTGACCGCCAGAACTTCATCGCCGGCTTCGAGTTCCGAAAGATATCGAGTCCTGCCTCCCGGTACCTGGACATAGGCATGAACCGCACCGGCGTTCACCCTGAACGGTCTTTGGCTGACGTACGGATTGTCCACGTTTTCAGCATGAACCAAAAACAGGTTCTGGCTGGAGTTGCCGATCAGCAGGCCTTGACTGGTTTCCAGCAGGCTGCAGGTATCGACACACACCCGGTCACCCATACCCAGGGGCTTGACCGATTTTACCACGGCCGGTACCAGTTCTATGGCCGTCCCGGACAATCCTTTTATCTCCTTAACTATTCCGGAAATGGTCTCACGATCGTCACTGGACACTACCACTCCGTCCACCCCGCGCTCCAGAACACCGGAAAACAGGCGGGCTTGACCCAGGTCTTCCACTTCGGCCATGACGTTGCCTCGTCGGGCCAAAATGTTCTCCAGGGGGATGATCGACCAGTCTGAGGTCTTTATAATTACCATCTTCTCCGGGTCCATCTGGATGATTTTTTCCTGGTCTTCCGGGCTCTGGATATCCACTTCAAAAACATCCTCACCCAGCTTCAGGTCCCCGTCTTCCGCCACGGTTTTAAGCACCCCAAGCTGCTTGACCTGTTCCGATTTTCCGGGCGGGATAATTACAGCGTCAGCCCCGGTTTCAAGGGCGTTGATTACCGTTTCCTTTTTCCAGGGTTGAACCCGGATCCAAATCTCTTTCATTTTTTCTCCCTATGGTTACGACGTTTCTATCGGCCCGCCATAATCTCCTCGGCCTCCTCAATGCCGGCCCCCTTGTGTACGATGACGGACATGGCTCTTATCATAGTCGAAGGCGATTCATGCTGAAATACGTTTCGGCCGATGGACAATCCGGAGGCTCCCGCGGACATGGCCCCGTAAACCATTTCCAGGACGTCCCGATCGGAGTCCATCTTCGGCCCCCCGGCAATAACCACCGGTACCCCGCAACCTTCTACCACCGGGGCGAAGGATTCCGGACTGCCGGTATAAGACACCTTTACCAGATCGGCGCCCAACTCCGCGCCTATCCGCGCCGCATGCTTGATGGCTTCCGGGTCATACTCATCCTTGATCATCTCCCCTCTTGGATAGATCATGGCCAAAAGCGGTATGCCCCACTCGTTGGAAACCCGGGCTACCTGGCTCAAATCGGTCAACATATCCTTCTCGGCGTCATTACCGAGGTTCACATGAACCGAAACCGCGTCCGCCCCAAGCTTTAAGGCCTCTTCCACGGTGCAGACCAACGTCTTGGCGTAAGGTTCCGGGGAGAGAGAGGTGCTGCCGGAAAGATGAATAATTAATCCCAGATCCTTCCCGCCCCGCCTGTGGCCGCTTCTTACCAACCCCTTGTGCATAACCACGGCGTTGGCTTCACCCCGGGCAACTTCATCAACCGCCTCCGCCATGTTGGTTAATCCCGAAACCGGACCTATGCTCACACCGTGATCCATCGGCACGATGACCGTGGTGCGATTGGCCCGATCCATGATGCGTTCCATTCGAATTTCTTTACCTATCATTTTCTCTACTCCCATAAAAAGTTATTAACAAGGCTAAAAAACCCAAGACCGATGTTCCACCCGTCAGGCGGAACAAAAAAAACCGTGAGCTTTATCCGCCCACGGCCGTTTAGCAAATATGTATCTCCGCTAGACCCCGGGGCTGACCTCCGCGCCGTAAAAATAAAAACCAAAATATCGGGTGGACTTCTTGATACTCATTGCTGCCGTCTCTCCCATGATCATCTAGCTGAGTTTATAGTATATATATCTCCCGAGACCCTATGTCAATATAAATATTCGATAATCCAGCACAATACGCGGCACTGGTGATTTCAATCATCCTTAAAAAAAAACTTCCACAGGCAGATTCAACCAGAGAGGCTGTGTGTTTCCCACTTTTCAGAACCAGTCTGAACCTTGCCTGGTTATCCCGGCCTTCTCAATCAGGATAATCCTTGACTCCAAGAGCTCAGCTTTATATACCTTCATCACAGTAACCGGTAAGGTTGGGACATACTATTGAGCTCGGCATATCTCTTATATAACGCGGTCTTATCCCTGGCCGTCCCTCCGGCATTGGCTCTGGGTTCGCTTAGAAACCGGGTTGACGGGCATTGGCGTGAACGGCTGGGATTTGCTCCAGCACTGGATGCATTCGGTATATCCCCCGACCGGCCCAGGATTTGGATACACGCGGTCAGTTTCGGCGAGGTGCGCATGGCCGCCGCTGTTATGGCCGCGCTTAAAAAACATTCGCCGGATCTGTTTCTCCTGCTTTCCACGAGTACTCCGGCCGGAAGGGTGGCCGCCCGGGACATCACTGAACCTGATGCCCTTTTCACCTTCCCGCTTGACGCTTTCGGCAGTCCATCGAGGGCCCTGGAAAGGCTTAGACCCGACCTGCTAGTTCTGATTGAATCAGAACTATGGCCCAATCTTCTGAAGACGGCCCACTCACGCGGAGTACGAACCATGCTGGCCAACGGCCGCATTTCGGCCCGGTCGGCTACCCGTTACCGTTGGTCAGGGAGGTTATTCCGTGAGATGCTTTCCTATTTAGATTTAATGGTCATGTCTCAGCGGATATATCGCGACCGGATAATCAGCCTGGGGGCCGATCCCGCCAAGGTATTAGTTGCCGGAAACGTGAAATATGACCGCCTGGTGACTAAAAAAGATGAGGAACGTTTATCCCGGCTAGACCTGGAACTTGGGTTAAAAAATGACCAGCCGGTCTTGGTGGCCGGTTCCACCCGAAAGGGAGAAGAAACAATACTGCTCGACGTCTTTGCCCGGCTCAGGAACGATTTCCCGTCGCTTCACCTGATACTGGCCCCCCGTCACATTGACCGGTCGGATGAAGTCGAGAGGCTGATTAAGTCTCAGGGATTCACCTTTGCCCGGAGATCTGGCCATCCCACATCTTCCTTTAAACCCGACCGGGGTGCTGATGTAACCCTGGTCGACGTGATGGGAGAACTTTTCACTCTCTACGGCCTGGCTGACGTGGCCTTCTGCGGAGCTAGTCTGGTCCCGCTTGGCGGTCATAACCCCCTCGAGGCCGCGGCCTGGGGCAAACCTGTCCTCTACGGTCCGCATATGGAGTCTAAACGGGACGCGCGAAAAATGTTGGAAACGGCTGGTGCCGGAGAAACTGTGGGTGATTCAAATGAGTTATACGTTAAAATCTTGGCATTGCTGAGATGCCCCGAGTTGGCATCAGAACGCGGGAGCAAAGGTCTTGATGCTTTAAGGAATCAGACCGGTGCGTCTGACCGTCTGGCCAGACTGGCCCTTGATCTTCTGGCCTTGGAAAAATAGCTGATATCTGATAGACATTCTCTGCGGCAAGGTGGCCGGAATCCCGGCCGAAGGCCGGATTCAAATATTTTTGTGTTTCCCGCCGGGACATACTCTAGCCGCAAAAGGCAGAAGTTTATTTGGAAACAAACTCATTTGCAGGCATTAATTATCTCATTTAGGTATACTTGAATACATTATAAGATCATCCGAAGAGGTTTAGTCTTTGGAGAAACAAAAAGCCATATTGGCCTTGGAAGACGGGAAAATCTTTAAGGGATATTCCTTTACCGGCAGGAGCGAGGCCGCGGGCGAGGTTGTATTCAATACCTCGATGTCCGGGTATCAGGAGGTTCTGACCGATCCTTCTTACGCCGGGCAGATAGTTGCCATGACTTATCCTCACATTGGGAACTACGGCGTAAATCATGAGGACGTGGAATCGGACCGGATCAGGGTAGCCGGTTTTATTACCCGGCAGTACCACCAGATACCCAGCAACTGGCGTTCTGAACGTTCGTTGGCCGATTATCTGTCATCTGCCCAAATCCTGGGACTGACCGGGATCGACACACGGGCCTTAACCAGGCATATACGAACCAGAGGGGCCATGCGGGGGATTATTTCCACCGAAGACCTGGACCCGGGCTCGCTGGTCGGAAAAGCCCAGGCCGCCCCTTCGATGGTTGGGTTGGATCTGGTAAAAGAGGTCACCTGTAAGGAACCTTATGTCTGGGTGGCCGATGCTCACGGCGGAGAGCCCAAAACCGGCCCCGAGGCCATCGAAGACTGGGCTAAAACAGAAAAGAGTTACAAGGTAGTAGCCCTTGATTACGGAATTAAATACAACATTCTCCGCTCTCTGACCAAGACCGGTACGAAAGTCCTGGTTCTCCCCTCGGGCACGCCGCCGGATGATATATTGGCTCTTGACGCGGACGGTATTTTCCTCTCCAACGGCCCTGGAGACCCGTTGGCCGTGACCTATGCCCATGACACTATCCGCGAACTCCTTGGTAAAAAACCGATCTTTGGAATATGTCTGGGTCACCAGTTTCTAGGATTGGCTCTGGGTGGCGAGAGATTCAAGCTCAAGTTCGGTCACCGGGGATCCAACCAGCCGGTTAAGACCCTGACCACTGGAAAAATAGAGATCACCAGCCAAAACCACGGAT
>JAZGHI010000558.1:0-3269 GCA_036480955.1 Candidatus Adiutricales bacterium | reverse complement strand
TGGACAAATTCTGGCGTGAGCCCCACATAAATTTTGGAACCACCCAGGCCCCGTTCCATTCGTACTTAACCATTATCGGCCTGGACACCCTGGCCCTTCGCATGGAACGTCACCTCAAGAACGCCCTGGATGTGGCCAGCTTTCTTGACCGGCGGCCGGACGTGAAATGGGTCAATTATCCCGGTCTCGAAAGCCACCCCTCGCACCGCATGGCGGAAGAACTCTTTAATGGCCTCGGTTTCGGAGGTATGTTGACCTTCGGCCTGGCCGACCAGGCGGCCTGTTTTCAGTTCATCAATAATCTCAAGCTGATTTATCACCTGGCCAACCTGGGCGATTGTAAGAGTATGGCTATTCACCCGTATTCTACACAATACGTGTCTTTTGACGAACCGACCCGGGCTGCACTGTCCATCACCCCAGACTTGATCCGTCTTTCCGTGGGAATCGAAGCGGTTGAGGATATCATCGAAGATCTGGGGCAGGCTTTGGATAAAGTGTCTACTGGATAATTGATATAAATGAGTGAATATATCGAACATGATCGGGACGGGATTTCAGTGGGTTTGGTGGAGAAAAAATTCTTCACCTACGCCGAACCGCCTCACGATGAAATCATGGAAAGTGGGTCCAAACTGGGACCCATTACCGTGGCCTACGAGACCTACGGGGAACTGAACTCCTCATCGAGCAACGTCATGCTCATCCTGCACGCCCTTTCAGGGGACTCGCACGTGGCCGGGCTCTACAACCTTGATGATCCAAAACCAGGCTGGTGGGACAACATGGTCGGGCCTGGAAAGGGAATAGACACTGATAAATATTTCGTCATTTGTTCAAATATCCTGGGTGGATGCGGGGGCAGTACCGGTCCCTCGTCGGTCAATCCAAAAACCGGAGAACCATACGGGCTCGAATTCCCGGTGGTCACGGTGGGAGACATGGTTAAAGTCCAGAAGGCGCTGTTAGATCACATGGGGATAAGCCGGATTCTGGGGGTTATCGGAGGGTCTCTGGGTGGTATGCAGGTCCTGGAATGGTGCGTCAGGTATCCGGAAATGGTCGCTGGAGCCATTCCATTGGCCTCGACCACTAAACATTCGGCCTTGGCCATAGCCTTTAACGAAGTCGCCCGGCAGTCAATCGTGGCCGACCCCGATTGGAAGGAAGGCAACTATTACAGCGGACCGGCGCCCGATAGAGGTCTGGCCGTGGCCCGGATGATCGGTCATATTACCTATCTTTCCGACGAATCCATGCGCAATAAATTCGGACGGCGGTTGCAGGATAAAAGTGACTTTTCTTTTAATTTCGACGCCGATTTTCAGGTGGAAAGCTACCTGCGGTACAAGGGGTCGGAATTCGTCGAGAGATTTGACGCGAATTCTTTTTTATACATCACCAAAGCGACCGATTATTTCGATCTGGAGGAACAGCATGGTTCCGGCTCCATTGTTCCGGCTTTTGCCAGGGCCTCGGCCAAGTTCCTGGTGGTATCTTTTACTTCTGACTGGCTCTATCCGACCTATCAATCCAGGGCAATGGTGAAGGCCATGAAAAAAAACGGCCTTGACGTGAGTTTTTGTGAGATAGAGGCGGATTGGGGGCATGACGCTTTCTTACTACCCAATGAGAGACTGTCGTCACTGATTAAGGGATTTCTGGAACGTGTCTACAGTGAAGAAAATTCAAAATAACGGAATCCGATACGACCTCCAGATAATCGCTTCGTGGATCGAACCGGGTTCGAAAGTGCTCGATCTGGGTTGCGGCACCGGGGATTTACTGCATTTTCTTAAGAAACACAAAAACGTGATCGGATCCGGAATCGAGCGTGTCGAGGAGAAGGTGGTGCAATGCATTGAGAAGGGCCTGCCGGTGCTTCAGGGCGACATAAACGAGGAAGTCCTTGATTATCCGGAGGGTACATTTGATTACGTCATTTTGAGCCAAACTCTGCAGCAGGTTTACGAACCGGACGAGTTAATTAAAAATATTTTAAAAATAGGGAAGAAAGGGATCGTCAGCTTCCCCAACTTCAGCCACTGGAAAAGCAGGTTGCAGCTTTTATGTACCGGCCACGCGCCCGTCACCAGACAATTACCGTACCAATGGTATGACACACCGAACATCCGGGTCATTACCCTGAAAGATTTCCGAAAGTTTTCCAGAGAAGTCGGACTCGAGATAATCGAAGAGGTGGCGGTGAAGGCTCATGACCGGGAAAGGCATGGGCAAATTGTCAATTTTTTTCCCAGTCTGAGGGCGGGGTACGGTATTTTCCTGTTGGGACGGAGAGAGCCATGAAAATTAGTGAGACAACAAACCGGGAAGAGTGCAATACCGATGCGGAAAAGGCCTCCCTTTACTACGATGATCTGCCGTCGGTCATAGATCGGCTCGTGGCCTCGTGTAACACCGAGGACAGCTTTGACCACGTGGGTCCGACTCCCATTCCGTCGCGCGAATCCATTATCAGGATTATCCATCAGACCCGGCGTATCCTTTTTCCGGGTTATTTCACGGAAACCAGACTTGACCCGGTCAAGCTTGAGTATCACCTTGGGCAGGAGATCACGGATCTTTTTGAGAACCTTTCGGATCAAATCATACTGTCTATCCAACACGATTGTTTCCGGTACGATCAGCCCTGTACCAAATGTCAGGAGCTAGGCCGCCGCACGGCCACAGAATTCATCCAGGCCTTACCTGAAATCAGGGTCGCCTTGGCCACTGATATCCGGGCGGCTTACGAGGGAGACCCGGCCAGCAAAAGTTATGACGAGATCATATTCAGTTACCCAGGCTTACTGGCGATAACGGTTTACCGGACGGCGCACAAACTCCACGAGTTGGGTGTGCCCTTATTGCCCCGCATCATGACCGAATGGGCCCACAGCAGGACCGGAATCGATATTCATCCGGCAGCCAGTATCGGTGAAAGTTTTTTCATCGACCATGGGACGGGTGTAGTAGTGGGCGAGACAACCGAGATCGGGAACCGGGTCAGGCTTTATCAGGGTGTAACCCTGGGGGCGCTTTCTCTTCCCAGGGACGCGGGAGACCTTTTTAGAAACAAAAAACGGCATCCAACCATTGGGGATGAAGTCATAATTTACGCCAACGCGACCATTCTGGGTGGTGAGACGGTAATCGGCGCCCGTTCGATTATCGGCGGGAACATCTGGATTACAGAAAGTGTGCCGCCGGACGTAAGCGTATTGCTGAAAAAGCCAAGACTGGTATATATAGGAAATAACAAATAAATA
>JAZGHI010000557.1:0-6491 GCA_036480955.1 Candidatus Adiutricales bacterium | reverse complement strand
ATCTCCCACATGTTGGTCAAACAATTTGGACACAATATTAATAGAAACCGCCTAATTTTCAAATAGCGTATGATGATTAAAGAAATAACCAGTGCTCAAAACGCCATGTTTAAGAAATGGATCCGCCTTCTGTCCGGTTCGGAAGTAAAAAAGCAGAACATCACGCTAGTGACCGGTATTAAACAGGTAAAGGAAGTGCTGCGCGATAATCCGGAAGAATGCCTGGGAATTATTGGATTACAACGGAAATCCCTCTCCATTGACATCCCGCCGCAAACTGCTGTTTATGAACTTAGCGCCGAACTCTTTCGAAAGTTGGACGTTTTTGGGACAGGACCACCGCTCCTTCTGGTTCAGGTAAAGCCGATGCCGGCTTGGACGGACCGCATATGGCCGGTGGGTTGTACGCTTTTTATTCCTTTCCAGGATCCATCGAACCTAGGTGCGGTTATTCGTACGGCAGCCGCTTTCGGCGTGGCTCAGATCGTCTGTCTCAAGGAAGCGGCGCATCCATTCAATCTCCGCGCGGTCAGAGTGGCCGGATCGGCCGTCTTTAAGATCCCTCTCTTAAAGGGACCATCCATACACGAATTAACCGGACTTGGCAAACGTCTTTTCGTTCTTGACCGGCGCGGGAGTGAGGTCATTAATTTTAAATTCCCTCGTATTTTCGGTCTGCTGCCCGGTCGCGAGGGCCTGGGATTGCCGCGGCCGCTATTTGAAAATTATAAGAAATTAGCGATTCCCATCAACCATGAAATAGAATCTCTGAATGCCGCTATGGCCGTGGGCGTGGTTCTTTATGAGTGGAGAAGGGGGCGAACAAGCTAAATTTCGGGGACATTGAAATGTTCCGAAGCTTCGAGAAGCACATCGCGAGAAGTATGCTCATAATTAAGTTCCTGAGCGACCTTCTCGGCGATTTCCTTGCCTTTACTGTATGACCCGCGTGAAATAGTAATAATAGCCATGCGAAGTCTCCTTTCCAATCACCTGTGATCACCCGAGCCGATTGCCGGGGTCTGGCCTGTTTTCCAGTAAGTTTAAGAACCTTACCTGTAATTCTTCACCCTTACGCCAGAAAAAGAAGCCGGCCCGAGAAGGCGCCGCTGTGTACAGCATCCAACTCTGCTCGCGCGTGCCATTACAATGTATGTGAGAGAGATTCACCGGACAATAAAAAATATCCTAGTCGGTCGGGAATAGATCTTTAATTGCGCTTTCCGCTACAATTTCGGGAAACTCGAAATGTAATTCCCCCAAGGAAACGTCCGAGGAAACTACCGCGGAGAGAGCCTTCGCAAGTGCCTTAACCTCCATTGGAGGGAACGATTCACTCTTAAAAACAATCCCGGAAAAAGAGACTTTGGCCCCGTATGCTCTCGGACTGATTGAAATGCTTATCTTCCTGTCAGGACCAGCATTTGCTAGCGCGAAATTCATTGCATGGTGAAAAAGAGTCATTAAGAAAAACGGATTGGAATGTACATGACAGGGTTCAGTTTCCTGCAGGCTAATTTCGGTATTCCTCAAGCTGGGATTTAATTGAGAAATTTTAATGATGAGGGCCGCCATCTGGTTGATATCAAGTTCCTCGATTCTTCTATCAACACTGTGCGCCAGCGTATTCATATTCCTGATAATCAGATTGGCCCGATCAACCTCTTCTATGACGCTGGCGTTTAATGATCGAAGCTTACCCGGTTTCATCTTTACCCCGCGCTCGTTCAATTCCATCAATTCGTCCGCGAGTCCCAGGGTTTCAGATATTATAGCGAGAATGTTTTTCAGCTCATGAGATATGAGCCGATTGGTATTTCCAAAGAAGGAGAATCCTTCGGCACAGATTATTCCCAGTTCTTTCTCCATAGACGACTCCTTACACTCTTCACCCTAGCCACTCAAGGTTTGAGCTCGCTTAATCTTGTCAACGAGGGTGTCGATTTTAAACGGCTTGATAATATAGAAGGAGGCTTCCCTGCTTCCAACCTTGTAATCATCTTCGGAGCCGTGTCCGGTCACCATGATAAACTTCATTTCCGGGTCTATTTTCTCGAGCCTTTTTTTCAACTCAATTCCACCTATATGCGGCATTTTCACATCCAAGATGGCGACATCGTAGCTTTTCATCCGGGCTTTAAGCAACGCCTCCGCACCGGTGGTCACCCAGTCCGCCTCCATTCCTCTGATGGATAACCTTTCAGCCAAACGCGAAATAAATTTCTCCTCATCATCAACCAGCAAGACTTTCATTTTCAATTTCTCCTTCCGCTTTTATGGGTAAGGTGATAGAAAAAGTTGTCCCTTTGGATATTTCACTCTGCAGAAAAATTTCACCCCGAATTTTATGTACAAGCCCATAGGTGATGTAAAGTCCCAAACCTGTCCCGCCGTTCGAGACTTTTGTCGTGAAAAAAGGTTCGTAAATTTTTTCTTGATCTTTTGGGGATATGCCGCGGCCATTATCCCGCAGATGTATAATGACGTGTTCGTCATTTTGCCTTTCCGCCCAAATCTCAAGGCGGCCTCCATCTTCCATGGCCTGGAATGAGTTATTGATGAGATTAAGAAAGATCTGCTGCAAGCTGCCGTGGTCAGAAAAAATCACCGGTATGTCTTGAGGGATATCCACGTCAATATCTATATTGCGATACGTGGCTTCTTTTCTCAGAAAACTCAGGATTTCCTGGATAATCAGGTTCAGGTGGATTGGTTGGATCTTGGGCTTAAATTGTCTGGCAAATCCTAAGAGCTGTTTGGTGATCTCACCGCACCGGTCAACTGATTCCAGGACCGCATCTATTAATTCCAGCAGCCGAGGATCTCCCCGGTGTTCCTTGGCAATGGTGAAGAGGTCCTGAATAAGTCCCGCATTTTCATTAATAACCGCCAAAGGATTGTTGATTTCATGAGCGACTCCGGTAGCCAGACGGCCGATTGAGGCGAAGCGGTTCGTGTTCTCGATATCGTGCATGATTTGTATTCTCGTCTGGTCTGCGTCGTAGACTCTGTTCACCATATAAGTGGATACGCTCATGATGACCAGAAAGATAATGATGGTACTTCCACAGATAAGCAGGATCATTTCGCTTCGTAACGTATACCAGTTTTGCATAATATCTTTGGTGCGTTTGATCAGCATCAGGATGAATGGCGAGTTATCTATATAGGCGTATCCAATGATAAGCGCCCTCCCCTGGTCATCCTTGGTTTCCAGGATTTGGGAGTGAAGTGAAAACTCAGGCACCGGCAGATTTATTATCTCATGTATCTTCCCGTAATAGTTGGATGGCGTTTGGAGCAATCCTTCTCTCGTGCACAAAAAAGCCTCACTCGTGTCCCCCAACTCCATGGAGGACAGGATGTTGTTGATCCGTTTCATGTCCAGGGTCGCCCGTAATATGTAAAAATGATCGTCTGGTCCGGGTGCCTTGATGGCCACAATCAAATGCCAGACATTGCGGTAGCCGAGGAACACATCACTAATATGCGTTCCATTCTCTTTACACTCTTTAAACCACTTATGGTAGCTGTAATCCTTACCACCCAGTTCATAAGGACCGACATAGGCAATTTGTTTCCCAGTACTGTCTATAACCCCGAGGTCTACATAGCCGCCAAATCCTGTTTGAAGATGTATTAATACGTTCGCCAGGTACTTCTCATTTTTCAGGTTTTTTAATTCCTCTCTGTAGACAATGAACCTCAAGACATCCAGGCGCTCTTGCAGAAAATATGAGATCGTTCGCTTGGCTTTCCAAGTGAGGCGGACCGTGCGCAGACCAATCTCAGTCTTGAAAGTGTCACGAGCTCGCCTGTAGCTTATAATTCCGAACACATTGACGGGAACGAGGGCAACCATGATAAGCAATATGATGGAAATAATCCATATGCGCCTGTAATTGTAAAGAATTGGAAAATATATTGTTCGAGGCTGAGAATCCCAGAATCTCGGCTTGATCTGAGCGAGAAGATATTTAAATATCTTTGTCATCTTTCATGTAACCATCGTAAAACACATTTGTTATTTTAGATAAATTCGCTGGCTTATGAAAACAGGCTTTTGCTCCACGCTTCAAACATCTTTGAAATTCCTGATCGGTTCCATGACCTGAGAGAATGACCACTTTCATCTTAGGATACTCTTTCATCGTTCGCTTAAGAACCTCAATCCCATCAATGTCCGGCAACCGTAGATCTAGCACTATTCCATCGAAGGTTTCTTTTCTCAGTAATTGCAGGGCTGATCTTCCGCTATAGACTGCGGCCGCATCAAAACCTCGAATACGGAGCCTTTCGGTCATGGCGTCGGCGATTTTCTTTTCGTCATCAACAATCATGATTTTCATAGGTCTCATTATCCAACAAAAAGATATTGACAACAACAAAATTATTGATTAAACACATATTGTTACTTTTGTAAACGTTTTTTTGCTATTTTTAAAAAATATGTTACTTTTTAAAACGAAAATTATGGGTTTCGGGAGTTCCGTATCAATGTTAAACGTATGTGGCGCGAAAAAGTATGTCTTGCTGATTCTGATTTTTACCATGCTCTTGGCCCATCCTCTGGGAGTACTAGCCGCTCAAGACCTCACTGAGACGGGAGGGGGGGCCATGACATGGTGGTACTGGCCTATCATCTTATTCGTGTTTTGCTTTGGTCTAGGCATCATCGCCGTCCTGGCTGGTGTTGGGGGAGGTGTGCTTTATGTCCCGCTAATCAGCGGCTTTTTCCCGTTCCACATCGATTTCGTGCGAGGCGCAGGACTTATGGTGGCTTTGGCCGGGGCCCTAGCCGCCGGCCCCGGCCTGTTGCGGCGAAACATGGCCAGCCTTCGCCTGGCTCTCCCTACGGCCCTGGTGGCCTCATCATTCTCCATCATAGGGGCCATGTTTGGCCTCTACCTGTCAAAACTGAATCCCGACATCGTGCAAGTCTGTCTGGGAACCACGATTGTAGGCATCGCCCTGCTGATTCTTTTCTCCAAAAACACGGAGAAACCTGTTGTTACCAAACAGGATGCAATCGGCCTCGCGCTTGGCCTTCACGGCACTTTTCTGGACGTGTCAAATGACGAGAGGATTGACTGGAAAACACACCGCACCCTGCTGGGTTTGGTAATGTTTATCTTTGTCGGGCTGCTGGCGGGCATGTTCGGTCTCGGCGCCGGATGGGCGAATATCCCTGTTTTTAATCTGGTTATGGGCGTGCCTTTGAAAATCTCAGTGGCCACGAGCAAATTTCTACTCTCCATTACCGACACCTCCGCGGCCTGGATATACCTGAATAGGGGTTGCGTGATCCCTCTGATCGCGGTTCCCTCTATTATCGGGCTGATGTTAGGTTCGTTTATCGGGGTAAGGCTTCTGGCCATAATCAAACCGAAGTATATCCGGTACATAGTCATTGTGGTTTTATTTTTCGCCGGGCTTAAGGCTCTCGATAAAGGGCTTGGCCTCGATCTCCTCGGCTAAAGAAAGGGTGCAGTTATGACTTCTCAGAAAATAGATGATTTAAGACCCATGCCTGAACAGATCACCTATGCCAACCTGCTTTTTTTCGGAGCCTGGACCGGCATCGCGGTTATGGTGGTCACTTACATTCTTTATGCCTTTAGTATCGTCTCACCCCATATCGATATTATGGTCATTGTGCAGAATTGGGGCATTAGTGTGGATGAATTAATAAAACTCACCCACGCGCCTCGTGGATGGGGATGGATAAAGCTCCTGAATAAGGGAGACTTTTTGAATTTCCTGGGTATAGCCTTTCTTGCAGTACTAACCATATTTTGCTATATGCTTCTTATCATTGGCTATGGCAAAAGAAAAGATTGGACCTATTGTATCATCAGCCTGTTAGAGGTGGTGGTCCTGGTTGTGGCTGCCTCCGGTATCTTAGGCACCGGCGGTCATTAAATGCGATATTTCTTCTCCTAGAATATAAAGGATCAAGACCATGGACGAAAAAGAATTCCATATACTTTTAGTGGATGACGAGCAAAAGTTCTTGGATTCTATCTCGGAAAAGATACGGCTCAGAGATTTTACGCCGTGGCTGGCCACCAGCGGCCAGGAGGCGCTTGAAATCGCCCGGAAGCAGAAAATCCATATCGCGGTGGTTGACCTGAAAATGCCGGACATGGACGGCATCGTGGTCATTACCAAACTGAAGGAGATGCACCCTGATATAAAAACCGTGCTCTTAACCGGTTTTGGCGATGAAAAGGTACGGGAGGCCGCCGAGGCTCTGGATTCGGCCTATTTCGAGAAAGACAAAATGGGAGGGTTCTGGACCTTTATTAAGTCTTTTTCACAAAGCGAATTTCATGTGCTTCTGGTGGATGACGAGCAAAAGTTCTTGGATTCCATCTCGGAAAAGATACGGCTCAGAGATTTTACGCCGTGGCTGGCTACCAGCGGCCAGGAAGCGCTTGAAATAGCCCGGAAGCAGAAAATCCATATCGCGGTGGTTGACCTGAAAATGC
>JAZGHI010000556.1:0-3627 GCA_036480955.1 Candidatus Adiutricales bacterium | reverse complement strand
GATGGAAGATATACCGGCCTATAATCCCAGATTTTTCAGAGTGGCCGAACCGGCTGAACCTGAATATTCCATCCAGGAACTCGGATCCATCGTCCCCTTTAATCAAAAGGCGGTTTATGACTTCGAGAATCTTCTGGCCCGGGTGGTCGACGCCAGCGAGCACATGGAATTCAGACCCGGCTTCGGACCGGAGATCTACACCGGCCTGGTCAAGGTTGATGGATACCCGGTCGGGATAATCGGCAACCGGCAGGGATTGCTTCCCAAAGACTATCCCCAATACGCGGAAGGAGCTTATACCGGGATCGGTGGTAAACTCTACCGGCAGGGTCTGATAAAGATGAACGAGTTTGTGACCCAGTGCGGACGGGATCGCCTGCCAATTATCTGGTTTCAGGATACATCGGGAATTGACGTCGGGGATATAGCTGAAAAGGCCGAACTTTTGGGGTTGGGCCAGTCTTTGATTTATTCAATCGAACAGAGCGGCCTGCCCATGATGCTGGTGGTCCTGCGCAAGGGCACAGCGGCGGCGCACTATATTATGGGAGGCCCCAACGCGAACAACAATAACGTGTTCAGCCTCGGTACGCCAACCACCGAGATCTATGTCATGCACGGCGAGACCGCCGCGGCGGCTAGTTTTTCCCGGCGTCTGGTCAAGGAAAAAGACGCCGGCCGCGAGCTTCAGCCTGTAATTGATAAGATGAACGAGCTGGCCGAAACTTATCAAAAGAAATCCCGGCCGGTTTACTGCGCCAAGCGCGGATTCGTGGATGAGGTGATCCCCTTTGACAGGTTAAGGGAATACATGGCTGCTTTTTCGGGAGCGGCCTACCAGAATCCCAAAAGTTTCTGTGCCCAGCACCACATGATGCTTCCGCGGCTGATTAAGGGGTAACTTGTTTTTTTTAAGGTAAATCCCCGGACGTTTAAGTGCAATTACAGAAAAAATAAGGGCTGAGACCTCTGTAAAACTTCGTCCTTTGGCCCAACTCTTTGTCGCGCTCGAATTTTGAGCTGCCACTTCGGCTTCGCCTGCAGTGGCTTTAGTCCTCGAAATACTACAAGTATTCCTACGGTTTAAATTTTCGTGCTCCCGCCGAAAAGCGATTTGACCTCAAATTACTCGTTTTGCAGAGGTCTCGGGCTGCCTTTTTCGGTAAAGGGCAGCCTTTAATTATGGCCATATTTCTTGTTGTTTTTAGCCGAGACCTTTTCGAGAGCAAAGCGAATGAATTAAAAATTCCCTCTCATCATCCCGTAAGTCCGTAGCTCTGGATGAGCGGGCGGGGATCGACCAGGTGCCGCGCGAACCAGGCTTGGGAATCCTCGACTCCCAGAGCCAGGGCCAGGATTTCCGAAAAATGAAGGATGGGAATGGGCAAATCCAGGGTCGAACGAAGTTCCAGGTTAAACTGGCACATGGCACAGGCCGTAATCACGCATTCCGCGCCTGAGGCTTGGGCTTCGCCCATAATTTCGTTGACCAGTACCGTGGAAATCTCCGGTTTGGCCGCAGACAGGAAGGTCCCGCAGCAGTGGGAGCCATGTGCCCAGGAAATGGCTTCTCCACCCAGGTCCGTGACAATTTTTTCGAGCAGACCGTAATAGTTTTTCTCCCGGCGCAGGGCCGGCGGGCGAGCCAGCATACAACCATAATAAGCCACGAATTTCAGCCCTTTGAGTTTTCGGGTCAATTTATCCCGGATAAAATTCCGGTCGATTCGATCCATAATTTCGAAAACATGGCTGATCTCCAGATTCGGATTAATCGGCCTTCCCCAACGTCTTTCATACGCGCGCCTGGTCTGTTCATCTTTACTTAATCGCAGACGGGCGTTGCGCATACGGTGAAGACAATTCGGACAGGCGATAAGTAAAGGCCGGTCCGCCTGGGCTAATGAAAGATTTCGAGCGGTCAGTCCTAAGGCCAAGTCGTGATCCAGAACATGAGCCGATGATGAGCCGCAGCAATTCCAATCTTCGAGCTCTATCAAGTTATATCCGAGAATTTGCATGGCCTCGATGAGTGATTGGTTGCTCTCTCGGGCCGAGGTAGCCAGAGAACACCCAGGGAAGTAAGACAGGTCAATCATTTCCGCTTGAGTCATATTCTCTATCCTCTCCAGGCCTGGTTGAAAAGCCGCTTGACTTCTTTAGACTCTTTCACGCGTGACGGCCTGAGATCGAGTTTGCGTTTGGTCATTAGCTTGAGACCAACGTCTATATCACTGAACCAATCTCGGACACGGTTCTTGTACCTCAGCATTATTTCAAGTTTGTGCGTCCTTCCGTAGCGCTCGATTGAATCCATGACCGTCCGATGAAATTCGAGGATATTCGGTTCGGCCACAGCCGCCCCCTCTTCGAGCGCCTGGAGGCGGATGGCGTCCATGATTTCCGGGATATCGATGCCCATCGGACACTGGACGGAGCAGGTGTTGCAGGCCACACAAATCCAGAGGGTTGAACACTCCATGGCCTGCTTGTATTGGCCGTACTGAAGAAGTCTGAATATAGCGTGAGGCTGATAGTCCATGGCTGAAGAAAAGTGGCAGCCATTTCGGCACATTCGGCATTGCAGGCAAAGATTCAGGTTCTCCCCGCTCAAGGCGTTAATCCTCGCCGCCAAGGACAAATCCTGTTCGTTGAAGTTAATCGGAGCTTTTGACTCGTTTGCGGATGAACTTTTGATCGGCTGTGTTTCTCCCATAAAGCTGCCCTTTTATTAGTCTTTCATGCTCAAATGTAATCTTTCAGTTTGGAGATTCTGCTTAATTTACGTATTTAATTAATTTAATCCTTCTCCGTCGAAACTAATAATAACATACCACAACGTAGGGTTCAACCCTCTAACCGCACTTAAACTACACCTTTCACATTCCTTAAGAGCCATTCTTTTTCCGATGTTACGGATAAAAGGCCAGGTGAATGTAGGGAAAAAAGTGCCAATTTTTTGACTATTTTTTCCGTGCTTCCATAGGAGGATCCGAACGATAAAAAAAGGGGGAATTGAGGCCATGGTTCGAGTCGCGACCAACTATGGCGTAACATATTGAAATAAATACAATTTTTATTGATGGTTTTCCGCGTCCTCCGCCCGGTTTCGCGGCACAGCCTATGAATAATTTTGGAACGGAAATTGCCATAAGTCTAAATAGTCTCTATTTGGATGCCGATATAGTTTTACAACACCTCAATATACGGCCACCCGACGGGTTTCGAGAAAGCCAGATAGAAACGGAGTTATCCATGCCATCGACTGACGTAGTTCACAGCTTAGCCATCCAAAATATGCCGCGGGCCAAGGACAGGAGCCTGAGCCGTTTTTTGCAATCACCAATAGTAACTCACATTTTCCGGCTTCAGCCCCGCTGGTTGAACCGGTTCGACCTGAATGTCCTGGGAAGAATTTATTTCCATTTCGCGGCAGATGAAAAGGAAGCCATTCAGGCGGCCCTAAAATATAGCCTGGAGGCCGGAACAGACCCGGAGGGGTCCAGTCGTTACTGGCCGGGTATTCGTCGCGGCATCATGGAGCATTACCACGAAAAACTTTACCAGGCTCTCACCGCGTATGGCCGGTTGGAGCGAAATTTCCCAAAATGGACGGACATAAACGGC
>JAZGHI010000555.1:0-3253 GCA_036480955.1 Candidatus Adiutricales bacterium | reverse complement strand
CCTTACCAACCTGCGAACCTCCGGAAAAGGAAGACACATTCTGGCTGAGAATGTCCATGAACTGAGAGCGGCCTTGTTTAAAACCTATGGTATTGACATTCGCTATATTGTTACCGATAACAGACATAGCCATGCCCATGGTGCTCAGTCCGGTGATTCCTGTGTATAAAGCGGCGGAAATTGACATAATAAAATTCTCCTTGCCTATATTTTTTTTACTTTAACTATTGGCTACGACGCTGGCTTCAGCAATTTCCAAAACATCGGCTAGATCTATAACAAGTCCATGCATGAGCAAGTAGCTTCCGCCGGGTCCGAAAGTCAGGCCGGTGATTTTTCCCTCAATGTAAACAGCGGCCCCAACTATTTGACCAATACCATCATAAGCCTTGACCTCGAAGGTATAGTCTCCGTCGGATACCGTTTGACCGTAGAGGCCAAGACCGTCCCAGTTTATGGCGTTTAAACCCGGTTCTACGGCAATTTCGTCCAGAGTCTTGACCAGAATGCCGTCCTTATCGTAGATGCTGATTTTGACCTGGTCAGCGGGGCCCTCCAGTATATAGGACCCCTGGTTCAATACCTGTGTGTCCTCCACTCTCAACGTATTCCCGGAGGCAATCACACTCTTACCTATCAAATTGGCTGCCTGATAATTGTATTGCGAAGTCATCGCG
The DNA here is from genome assembly GCA_036480955.1 of Candidatus Adiutricales bacterium. GTDB lineage: Bacteria > Desulfobacterota > Desulfarculia > Adiutricales > JAFDHD01 > JAZGHI01. The sequence continues at coordinate 2,576 of JAZGHI010000555.1, read as the reverse complement.
TTTTTGAGGCCCTCGAAGCTTGAGTTGAGGTTATATAATTGTTCGAGGCTCGTAAACTGGGCCAGTTGAGCCGTGAATGCCGTGCTTTCCATGGGATTCAGCGGGTCCTGATATTTTAATTGAGTTACGAGCAGCTTTAAAAACTGGTCTTTACTTACCATATTTTCCAGGGTGTTTTTTTGGGCGGTGTTATCCTGGCTCTCTTGTGGAAGATAATTTCGAGTTACCTGGTTTTGAGTGGCGATGGCCATGAATTTCTCCTCTTAAGGAATCCCCTCAGTTAAATAATGAGGTCCACTTGGTTGCTGCTCAATACTGCCTCTCTGAGTGGTGAGTGTACTTCCTCCAGTGGCTGTGAATCAGAGGAAACGCTCGAGTTAGAGACAGGCTGACGATTCCCTCCCGGTTCGCTCCAGTCATCCGACCTTTTCGACAGCCCGGCCTGCCCCGAATCCAGGGAAACTTCAAAACGCTCTAGATTAATGCCCTGTTGAGACAGGGTTTTGTTCAGCTGCTGCCATTGGGTATCTAAGGCGTCTTTTACAAACCCATTCTCCGTTACAATACGGGCGCTGAGATTATTGTTACGATAAATGAGATTAATCTTTAGCTGTCCAAGCTCTTTGGGTTCTAACTGGATTCTTATCCAGTGCCGATTGTTGCGCGATGAGTAGACTATCTTTTCGGCTACCTGTTTGAGCACGGATTCGGCTAATTGTTGAGGCCGGTTCAAACCGGGCCTCAACTCAGACCAGGGTTCCATGGTCAGTTTTCCTTCTCCAGAACCGATTCCCCCTGAAGCGGTCTGGCCAACATGCTGATTCTCAATTTCCGTACCAAAGCCGTTGCTGTTTAACAGAGCGCGAGCCGAAACCGTTCCCTGGCGCAAAAAAGCTACGGCCGGACTGTTTCTTAGAAAATCAGGATCATCCCTTCCGTTTCCCAGGCTTTGTATAAGACTTAAAATACGGTTGAACCTTGGTTGAGAGCGCAAACTGTTTTTAAAGCGTAAGTTCTGAATAATGGCTCCAAGATGAGCAATCTGGCTAGGCTTTAAGGCCGCCGGTTCGGTAAGGGTCTTAAGAGATTTGAGAAATTCCTCTACAGACATTTTCCCTTCGGTTTTTTGAAGCTGGCTGAAGAAGGCCTGTAGGTCCTTGGACCGGGCGCCTAACTCTGTAAGTAATTCCCTGAGGTTAATTTGATCTACGCCGGTCATGTTCAATTCTTTCAGATTCGTATGACCGTGTTTATGGAGTAAAGCTCTTAGTGTCTCCGCATCGAACCCGCTCCCGTTGGTAAGATCGGAAACCATGTCTTTGACCTGCCCCGGCGCAAATCCCAGTTCTTGAAAAAATCGGCTGAAAAGGGGTAGAGAGGTTTCGGGCAGGGTTAATTTCGCCTGAGAGTTTCCCCAGGCCGTTCCCAGCAAGGCCAGCATTCGTTCCAGGCTCAAAGGTCCCTGGCGCATTTGATCCAAACCCCTCTCGATCGATTGTTGATCAAATCCACTGTCAGAAAGGATTTTTGCCATATGGGGCAGCCCGGCGGGATTGAGAAATACAGAATCCAGAGGCAGACCCAGGTCTTCCAGCAATCTTTTCAATTCAGCCAAAGGTGTGCCGGCCTTCAGTCCTTTGTCCACGGGATCAGACTCGTTATTTGAATTCTTTTTCCTGCTTCCCTGTGTTGCCTCTGGATCAGTGAGCTTGAGAATCCTGGACAGGATTTCCTCAAAAGTCCTCTTACTTTCGCCTGTTTCATCTAAGGCTCTGTTCGTAATGAGGCCACTGCTGTTTCCGCCACCGGGCTCCGGCTCGAAAAGCATGTCCATGATCGAGGTTTGGTTCAAGGTTTACTCCTGATCAATCTATAGTTCTGCCGAAAGAGTGAGCAATTGGTGTGCCAGAATGACTCGGCAGTAAAAATCTTTTAATATTAGATAGTTATCTGGCAGGTTGTTTTAAGGGCTGATATGGGATATTGACTGGAGGGTAGAATTTACCGAGGTTTATTCAACGAGTGTAGAATTTTTTTCCATAACAATATAATTTTCTTAAAGTAGTTTCCATAATTCTATTATACTGTAATAAAAAGATCCCCGCCGGCTATTCAGGTATTTGATTATGGGCTTATGGATTTAACCCACGTATTTTCCCAGGCATTGGATATTTAATGTAAATAAAAATTATTAGCCCGTGGATAACCATATAATATTACAATATAAATCCCATTTATTCGTATTTTTTTTAAGAAATCATCTTTAAGAGCGGTGAGGGTTTTACTGCAACAGGTTAACAACGACTTAATCATTGAAATTATTAATTTTTTTCTTGGCAGGGTGAGGAGAGTCAATAGGCCATTGATTATTATTTCTTTTTCTCTACGGTCTCTTCCGCGACTTTTTTCCGGGGCTGAGTATATTCAGACAGCATCTTGGTCAACCGGGCGGCCTTGTCCGGCAGCACGAAAGACATTATCTGGCCCGCGGCCCGGCCGCTCATGGACGATAAGATTCGAACCGCGACATAATCGTCAAGGCTGTTGACTAATTTACCCGCGTTTTCAGCACGCAT
>JAZGHI010000554.1:0-3483 GCA_036480955.1 Candidatus Adiutricales bacterium | reverse complement strand
GGTTTCTCTTTATCCGGAAAAAGACAGGAATAAAAAAGTTTACGATTTCAATATTTAGGTGATTATAAACCCAAATTAACGGTTTTGGCCGGAAACCGAGAAATCCTGACATCACGCCGGCGGGCAGATGTGGATTTGTGTTTTTTCCGGCTTGTGAAAATCGTACGGCTCCGGTGTAAAGGTGAATCAAGATTGACGTACTGAATCACAAGGGTATGGTTCACACAAATTGTTTAACAAATTTAACTATTCCGGCCTTATCGCTACCATTAAGGAAAGCATGATATTTCCTAAAGTTAAAGGATAATGCGATGAGGCCGCGGTATAATAAGCGCATTAATTAATACGCTTGCTATATTCCTGAATTAATTAATGGCTCTGATCCGGGGAACCAGCTCCTGGAATGGGAAAAAAATTCGGAATTCAGCCAAAGCCGCCAAGGCTCGCGAGTGGACCTTAATATCATGCTCTTCGAGTATGGCTACCGGATTTAAACCCCCAATTACGATAGCGCCCAAACGGCCCTCGCTAACCGGGATTTCGAGTAAAGGCTGGCCCGGCCATCCTATGGTCAAGAAGCCGCCGAGTCCGATTTTTTCCACTTGATGGGCGAGTTCAATCACTCTGTCCCGGCTGCCCGCTGGAAATTCTCGAAAACTCGCTCCAATCCGGCCGTCACCTTTAGTTGTCGCTCCGCTGTAATCGGTCATACCGCTTCGAATAAAGACTTCCAGAGGATCAAGTGTTGTGCCTTCGTAGTGGATAAGTTCCACGAACCGGGTTGGTTTTCTATCTATGAGCTCCAACAATCCCCCAAATCTAGAAATAGTTGGAATACCATGAGCCAGAAGAACCCCATTCAGGGTAATTGAGCATATAGTGCCTATACCCACAAAATCCTCGGGTATTACCATCTCACCCACACGCTCGCCCGGAGCAAACAGGGTAAGCAGATGCCCCATGGCATAACCGGCTTCAAAGACTCGGGTCATAAGTTTGGCGGATCGTTCCAATTGATCCCGCTCAATCAGACTGGTGTTTATTACGACCGTTCCTTTTTTTTCAGTGAGATTGAAGCTCATGTTATAGGTCAGCTCATCTATCTTGGCGGCTAAATATCCGACTTTCTCAAAGGCTCTGGCTTGAGACAGTTCTTTGAAGCCCCTGTCGGTGATTTTTCGGCCCAAATTACCGAAATTCTCCGTAAGGCCTTGTTTATCCATCTCTAAAAGATAAAGCCGCACGGTCCGCTCACTCATCTCATGCCCCATGGCCTCAAGCTGTTCATTGATTTTGAAACTGCTCAAGGGTTTGCTGGCTCCCTGAAGAACTCTCAATATGGCTAATCGTTTTTTTTCCCTTTTTTCTTTCATGGGATAATAATGCCACATAAAATGCCGACAATCAACACCAAATTGGCAACTTTGCCAATTTAGTATTGACCCTGGACCTGACAAATATCTATTTTCATCGCCTATTGCGGCTGATAATCCTGTATCTGATGCTTGAAACAGGGCTTGAAACTGGAAAAAAGGCCTTAAAATTACCCAAGAAGCCGGCATCATGTTGGTATTTATGCCAATTAGTTTCAACCCACAAATCTATAATCTCCCCGATTTAGGCCAAAATATTCCCTAACCTCCTTGACAAGCCTCATTTTTTATGGAATCTTTGGCAGGTCATTACCAATATTTTTTCCCCAAAGAGCAATAAGGCCATAATAAAAGACGCTTTCAGGAATTAGAGAATTAAGTTGGTATTTTTATAAACTGGCAATTCTTCGCCAATAAAATGGAGGTTACTCATGAATTTACAAAGGCCGAACGCAAACGAAGCTTTACAAACCAACAATCGCTCCAGACACGTGGCGCCGCAATCAGGCATATGCGCCCGTTGTGTTGATGGCTGCAAGGGCAATTGCGATCTGTTTCACTCAACTTTTAGAGGAAGGGAATTGCTCTACCCCGGACCATTCGGCAGTATCACCGCCGGCGCGGATAAAGATTATCCAGTGGATTACTCCCATCTGAACATAATGGGGTATGCTTTAGGCGCGGAAGGAGTCGAAGCCAACCCCGATCAGGCCACCTTTCCCGCGGTGGATACTGAAACCGCTTTCGGGGTAACCGACAAAGTCAAGATGAAAATTCCCATTTTCACCGGCGCTCTCGGCAGTACGGAAATCGCCAGGGCGAATTGGGAACATTTCGCCATCGGGGCCGCGATCACCGGCATTACCCTGGTCTGCGGGGAGAACGTTTGTGGTATTGATCCGAAGCTCGAGTTGGACAGCAACGGAAAGGTTACGGAGGCTCCTGACCTGCGCCGAAGAGTGAAGGAGTACCGGAGATACCATCAAGGCTATGGTGACATCCTGGTGCAGATGAACGTCGAGGACACCCGGTTTGGTGTGGCCGAATACGCCATCGAAAAATTAGGGGTCGAGACTATTGAATTGAAATGGGGCCAGGGGGCCAAATGTATAGGCGGCGAGATTAAGGTTGATTCCCTGGACCGTGCCCAGGAATTGAAGAAACGCGGTTATATAGTTACGCCCGATCCCCAGGATCCGGCCAACATAGCCGCTTATAAAAGCGGGGCCATCAAACAATTCGAGCGTCATTCCCGCCTGGGTTTCATCGACCAGGAAGGCTTTATGAATGAGGTGGAGAGAATCCGTAAATTGGGCGCCAAAAGGGTTACCCTTAAAACAGGCGCCTACCCCATGCGCGAACTGGCCATGGCTATTCGCTGGTCCAGCGACGCCGGAATAGATCTCTTAACCATAGACGGCGCGTCGGGTGGAACGGGAATGAGCCCTTGGAGAATGATGTCTGAATGGGGCATCCCATCCATCTATCTCCACTCCATGGCCTACGAGCTTTGCCGGCGGCTTGATCAAAATGGAGCGCCTGTACCGGATATTGCTTTTGCCGGCGGTTTTTCGGCTGAAGACCATGTCTTTAAAGCCTTGGCCCTGGGCGCGCCGTACACCAAGGCCGTGTGTATGGGAAGAGCCTTAATGATACCAGGTATGGTTGGGAAAAATATTGCCCTGTGGCTTAAGGGTGAAGACGGTGGACTTCCCAAACATGTTTCCAAGTATGGCACCACTAAGGAAGAAATTTTCGTGTCCTACGAAGAGCTCAAGAGTATATTCGGTTCAGAGGTTGATAATTTCCCACTTGGGGCCATCGGTATATACAGCGCCGGTGAAAAAATCAGGGTCGGTCTCCAGCAGCTAATGGCCGGGGCCCGGAAATGGAAAGTCGATCTCATTCGCCGGGACAATCTGGTCTCGCTGACCGAGGAATGCGAAAAAGTTACAAACATTCCTTATATTATGGAAGCCCACAGGGAGGAGGCCCTCTCCATAATCGACGGTTGATAAATAACTGCTTATAGTTAGTGTCTGTCCAGAAATGAGGAATTTTTTTCAAGATCGAGGCGGACGAAAAAAATTACCGCAGGCATATATTTGAT
>JAZGHI010000553.1:0-3075 GCA_036480955.1 Candidatus Adiutricales bacterium | reverse complement strand
AGCCGGCATTGACTCTGCCGATATGATTGTGGCCGTGACGGACAGTGACGAATCCAATCTTGTCTCATGTCTGATGAGCCGTACCCTTTCTCCGGGGACGGTCCGCATTGCCCGCATCCGGAACCGTGATTTTCTCAACGTGGAAAAGGTTCAGATTGGGGAAGTATTAGGTCTTTCCCTGGTTATAAATCCTGAGGTCGAGGTGGTAAAGACCGTTCTACGACTGTTGGAAGTACCGGGTGCGGTAGATGTGGTGGACTTCGCCGAGGGATTAGTCCGGCTCATTGGCTTCAAGATCGATGAGCACTCCGATCTAGCCGGCTTGACCATGGCCGAACTCCGGGCAATCGATCCGGAAAGTCACATTCTGATCACGGCCATATACCGCGATACCAGTGTGATTATCCCCAGCGGCAAGACAAGGCTCAAAGCCGGGGACCTGGTTTACGTACCCACCCAACCGGAGAACCTTGAAAAAGTTTTGGCCTTTTTCGGTCTGACACCGGGCGCGGCCGATAATATTTTCATCATTGGCGGTGGCCAGGTCGGCCGACATCTGGCCTTGGCCCTCGAGGAGCAGGGGACTACCGTAAAACTCATCGAACGAAGCGCCGAAGTATGCGCTGAGTTGAGCGAATTTTTAAATAAGACCATCATCCTTAAAGGTGATGGTACGGATCAAACCCTGCTCGAAGAAGAAAACGTGGGCGATGCCGATGTCTTTATCGCTCTGACTAACGATGAGGAAGAGAATGTATTATCCAGTTTGCAGGCCAAGCGTCTGGGGGCACGCCAGACCATAACACGAATTAATAAATTTTCTTATATCCCGCTGGTCACAGCCATCGGCCTCGAAACAATCGTCAGTTCAAGATTGTCGGCCATTTCAGTCATTCTTCAGCACATTCGAAGAGGTAAGGTCGTGTCCGTCGCGGCGCTCAAAGGTGAGGACGCCGAGGCCATAGAATTCGTGGCCCTGGAAAGCTCGGATATAGTCGGCCAACCGTTACAAGACATAAATTTCCCACGAGAATCACTCATCGCGGCCATAGTCCGCAACAACCGGGTGATAATCCCACGAGGTCAGACGGTGATCGAGCCGGACGACCGAATTATTATCTTTGCCAGGCAGGAAGCCATCAGCAAGGTGGAAAAGGCTTTTATGGTCAAGCTGGAGTATTTCTAAATGAATCTCAGGTTGACCCTCTACCTGGTCGGCTTCCTTAACCTTTTTCTGGCTCTCTCCATGACGGCCCCTCTGGCCGTGTCCTTGATTTATCAAGACGGTACCGCCGTTTATTTCCTCGTAACTATCGGTCTAGTAGTATTTTCAGGCCTGATACTTATCTTAACCTTCCGTTCCCCCGGCCAGGAAATCCGTCATCGGGAAGGCATGGCCGTGGTGACCCTGGGGTGGGTTTCGGCTGGTTTCTTTGGGTCGCTGCCCTATTATATGACCGGTGTGCTGGACAGATTTATTGACTGCCTTTTCGAATCCTTTTCCGGCTTTACGACCACTGGTGCTAGCATCATGACCAATATTGAGATGCTTCCCCAGGGCATATTATTCTGGCGGGATCTGACCCACTGGCTTGGCGGAATGGGCATTATTGTCATGACTATCGCCATCCTGCCCTTGCTCGGAGTAGGTGGAATGCAATTGTTTAAAGCCGAGGCTCCTGGGCCGGTGACGGACAGATTAAAACCCCGCATAACGGAAACCGCTAAAACCCTCTGGAAAGTCTATCTGGTTTTTACCGGGGCCGAGGTTCTTCTTCTCCATCTTGGCGGAATGGAACTGTTCGACTCATTCTGCCACACATTCGGCACATTGGCTACCGGCGGATTCTCCACAAAGAATGCCAGCATCGGCCATTACCAAAGCGCTTATTTTGATACGGTCATTACGGTTTTCATGCTCATATCAGGCATTAATTTCACCCTGCACTATCAGGCGCTTTCCGGAAACATAAAGGCCTTCTATAAAAATTCTGAACTTCGCTTTTTTCTGGCTATTTTCCTCACGGCCTCCATCCTGATTACCTGGTCTATCTGGAAAAGTCACGTTCCTTCCCTGGGTGAATCCGTGCGCCAGGCCACCTTTCAGACGGCTTCTATCCTGTCCACGACCGGATATACCACGACCGATTTCGAACAATGGCCGTCTTTTGCCCGGATTATTCTCCTCACCCTCATTTTTATCGGCGGTTCAGCCGGTTCGACGGGGGGCAGCATAAAGGTTCTTCGAGTCATGCTTCTCCTAAAACACAGTTACCGTGAACTCAGACATCTGATCCATCCAAGGGCCGTAATTCCGGTTAAGCTGCAAGGGCGAATTGTACCAGACGACGTCATGTTCTCAGTCTGGGGCTTTTTTATCCTTTTCCTGGCCCTTTTTATAGTGGCCGCCTTGCTGTTAACCATAATGGGCATTGACCTAACCACATCACTTACGGCCGTCGCGGCCAGCATCGGCAACATAGGCCCCGGTTTGGGATCGGTCGGTCCGACCGAAAATTACGCTCACCTGCCGCAGGCCGCTAAGACAGTACTCATCCTTTGCATGCTCCTCGGACGCCTCGAGGTCTACACCGTCTTTATTCTGTTTGTGCCGGAATTCTGGAAAAAGTAGGAATTAGGGCAATGGCCTTGGTTGTCTTGGAGTTTACCGTACTGAGCTCATTAGTTTACGGTCATGGTTCAGTTTCTATCTTTTGCTTCTTCTCCAATTTAGTTGGAGAACAGGGTTCGAGGATTAAAGGGTTCAAGGGTCCAAGCGTTTGTTCAAGCGTTTGTACACCAACGATTTTATCAGCGCTTTGAGCATCCTTTCAAATTCCTCTATATCGTCCTTGAGAGCCTTTAAATTTTTTTTTACATAATTTAAATCACCTGAAAGCAGAGCCTGGGTCTCCAATTCGCAAACAGAACCCTAGGCAATATATAATGATCCAAACATAGTCCGTATGACTTTTGCCAAACTTTCAGATCTCTGTAATTCTTAAGCATTTCACTCGAATCCTTAGACCCTTGACCCCTTGAATCCTTATCATTTTCATCAACTCTTTTGGAGAT
>JAZGHI010000552.1:0-4800 GCA_036480955.1 Candidatus Adiutricales bacterium | reverse complement strand
ATTTTACCAGGATGCTTTCCGAACTGCAGCATGGCCTCTTCGTCCAGGCCGCCGACGAGGGCCCTGCCGGGGCCGATGAACTCAATCCCGCCTAGAGTCAGGTTACCGTTTACCAGCCGGTACAGCGCGGCCTCCTGGCCTGGGTTCTCTCCGTAGCGCAGGCCTTTTTCCACTAATTGGCCGTCCTCACCCAGTATTTTCCAGGTCTGCTTTTTGTAGACCAGGGTGGTCTCGTCGAAGGTGATTTTCATCTCATCAGGAAAGTGGTCGTCCATGACCCGGCGATACATCCCTTTGATGTCCTTCATTTGTACCTCCATCTGCTTGAACGCCAGTATTCAGCGACTATTGAATGCATGTTGATCTGGGTCGAGAGGTGTGTAAAAGAATCCTTGTCAATCGAACCGCAAGTGGAAGACTTAAGTCTTAAAGCGGCTATTTCTGTCTTTCAATGAAGGCATAAGCGCTGTGATTGTGGATGGATTCAAAGGTCTCCGCTCCGACGGTAAACCATGTTATATTTGGGTCCCGGCTTAATTTCTGGGCGATTTCCCGGACTACGTCCTCGACAAACATGGGGTTATGGTAAGCGGTTTCGGTGAGCAGTTTTTCGTCGTTTCTTTTCAGAAGGGCGAACACTTCGGCCGAGGCTGAAGTCTCAACCATCCGGATCACGTCCTCGATCCAGAAGAATTTTTTATAGCGCAGGGCGAGGCGCACCTCGCCTCTCTGGTTATGCGCCCCGACCTCACTGATCTCCCTGGAACATGGGCAGAGTGTGGTTACGGGTACGCCCAGTTCAACCACTATGTCCAGGCCGCCGTCGTCGAGTGAACCGTCAAAGGAACAACTATATTCCATGAGGCTTTGGGTCTGGGTGACCGGCGCCTGTTTTTCTATGAAATAAGGGAAACTCAGTTTGAGATGGGCCGATTTGGCGTTTAACCGCCGATTCATTTCCTCGAGGATAGTCCTCAGGCTGTGCAGTGAAATCTCATCACAGTATTCGGACAAAATCTCGATGAAACGGGACATGTGCGTTCCTTTGTAATGGCGGGGCAGGTTGACGTACATGTCGATGCTGGCCACGGTGCGCTGCCTCCCTTTGGCCTTATCGAGGACTGAGATCGGGTACCTGATATTTTTCACCCCGACTTTGTCGATCTCGATGTTTCGGTAATCTCTCTGATCTTGGATGTCGTTCATCTAAATTTTTTTCTGTCCAGATGATTAAGAGCACAGAAGGGACAGAGGCTTCAGGTTTTCCGGAGGCTACCAGCCCCAGGTAAGATATTGGTGAATGGAATTGGCCGCTATTCTTCCGGCGCCCATGGCCAGGATGACCGTAGCCTGGCCGGAAACGATATCTCCACCGGCCCAGACCCGCCTTTTCTTGGTCTTGCCCGTCTCAGGCTCAGCCACGATATAACCCCAATCATTGACTTCCAGTCCAGGAGTAGTCGATGTTATAAGGGGATTCGCGCCCGCGCCTACGGCGATTACCACCAAGTCGGTTTCGAGTTCAAAATTAGACCCCTCCAAGGGCACGGGGCGCTTCCGGCCGGATTCGTCGGGTTCACCCAGTTCCATTTTAAGGCATTCCATGGCCTTTACCCGGCCCTTATGGTCGCCTATGAATTTTATGGGAATGGTCAGAAGATAAAACTCCACACCCTCTTCCTCGCCGTGATGAATCTCCTCGGCCCGGGCCGGCATCTCTTCCCGTGACCGGCGATAGACGATGCGTACCCTTTCCGCCCCAAGCCTCAGGGCTGTCCTGGCCGCGTCCATGGCCACGTTTCCCGCTCCGAGGACGGCCACGTTCTTTCCCCGCACGATAGGCGTGTCGTATTCGGGAAACAGGTAAGCCTTCATCAGATTGGCGCGGGTTAAATATTCATTGGCTGAATAAATACCGAGGAGGTTTTCCCCGGGGATTCTCATAAATCTGGGGAGTCCGGCGCCCACGGCTATAAACACGGCGTCGAATCTCTCTAAAAGCTCATCAACGGTCTCGGTCCGGCCTACTACCGAGTTGAGTTCAAATTTTACCCCTATTTCGGCCAGATTATCGATTTCATACTGGACGATGTCCTTGGGCAGCCTGAACTCGGGAATCCCATACACCAGCACGCCGCCGGTCTTATGAAACGCTTCAAAAACGGTTACATCATGGCCTTTCAGGATGAGATCGCCGGCCACGGTAATACTGGCCGGACCGGAACCGATAGCGGCTACTGACTTACCCGTTTTCGGAGCCATGGCGGGGAGCGCGGAATCGCCCTTTTCTCTGGCCCAGTCCGCCACGAAACGTTCCAGCCGACCAATGGCCACCGGGTCATCCTTGCGGCCCAGGATACAGACCTCCTCGCATTGGGACTCCTGGGGGCATACCCGGCCGCAAACCGCCGGCAAGGCGGTCTTTTCTTTTAGTCTGGCGCTGGCCGCACTGTAATCGCCCTTTTTAATAAGGCTTATAAAGCCTGGAATGTCTATTTCCACCGGACATCCGATCACACACTTGGGATTCTTGCATTCAAGACACCGGCTGGCTTCGAGTTCAGCTACTTCTGGTGAAAATCCCAAGGGGACTTCTTCAAAATTTTCCCTTCTTTCCTGCGGCTCTTGTTCCGGCATCGGCTGCCGGGGGACTTTTTCTTTTTTTTCCGCCATCAACTTCCTCTTAACTCATTGATCTTATTTTTTATTCAGGCCAATTTTACAGACTTCCTCGTACCTTTCCATGGCCTCTTCTTCCATTTCCTTGTAGGCGCTCAACCGCAGAGTGAGTTCATCAAAATCAACCTTATGCCCGTCAAACTCGGGCCCTTCCACGCAGGTAAAACGGCTTTGGCCGTCCACGGAAACGCGGCATCCACCACACATCCCGGTGCCGTCGATCATTATCGAGTTCAGGCTGACCAGGGTTTTCACCCCGAAGTCTTTGGTCATCTGAGACACGAACTTCATCATGGGAACCGGACCCGCGGCTACCACCAGGCCGACTTTTTCATCACCCTCCAGGTATTTTTTGAGCACATCGGTCACAAAACCATGATGCCCGTATGATCCATCGTCAGGGCAGATCTCCAATACGTTCGAGGCCTCGGCCATTTCATCCTCGAGGATGAGCAGATCCTTGTTGCGGGAACCGACAATGGCCACGACTTTATGGCCCGCGTTCTTAAAACCTTTGGTAATAGGGTGCACCACGGCCGTGCCGGTCCCGCCCCCGATGCAGAGGACCAGACCGTCTACCTTTTCAATCCGAGTAGGCTCGCCTAGAGGCCCCAACACATCCTGAAAAGACTGTCCGACCTGAAAGGTTTTGAACAGGTGGGTGGATTTACCCACGACCTGATAAATGACTGTAATCGTACCCTTTTCAGCGTCCGTGTCGGCCATGGTCAAAGGAATACGTTCACCCGTTTCGTTGGCTTTTATGATGACAAACTGGCCCGGTTTGGCCTTGGCCGCTATTTTCGGGGCCTGGATGACGTTTCTGACCACCGTGCCTTGGGCCATTTCTTCTCTTTCCAGTATCTTGAACATGGGAACTCTCCTTCCCAAAAAGGTATAGACTTTATTTTACCAGTTTTTACCTAACCTTGCAGGCAAAGGTTAATTAACAGGAATAATATATAGAGTCAAAGGAAAATTTCAATCATAATCAGTGATGATTGATCCAAATAGCTTGACTGACATGGCTTTTCGTGGTAACGAGAAATTTCACAAGCATGGCCGTGCCAGGGTGCCTGGTGAGAACATGCTTTCACAAACGGCCTCGATTCTTGGCTGCTTTTCAGCTCAGATTATAATGGCTGTCCCGGGATGGTTACCCTATATTTCAAGACCCTCTTGGGATTTAATTACTAAGACACATTATTTTTTTAAAGGAGGAGAAGGAATGGCCCTTGATCCAACCAAAATGCAAGATTGGGAGATTGCCGAAGCCGCGGAAGCGAACATGAAGACCGTACACGAACTCGGAGAGACCATGGGACTCGAAAAGGAGGAGTTGCTGCCTCACGGCCATTATGTGGCCAAAGTTGATTTTACCAAGGTTCTCGAAAGACTGAAAGATAAACCGGATGGAAAATATATTGACGTCACGGCGATTACCCCCACGCCTCTGGGCGAAGGTAAATCCACCTCACTCATGGGGCTTTTACAGGGAATGGGTAAGCGTGGGTTAAATGTCTGCGCCGCCATTCGTCAACCCTCAGGCGGACCGACTATGAATATCAAAGGTTCTGCGGCCGGCGGCGGTCTGTCCCAGTGCATCCCGCTCACGCCTTTCTCTCTTGGTTTGACGGGTGATATCAACGCCATCATGAACGCCCACAACCTGGCCATGGTGGCCCTGACCTCACGGATACAGCACGAGTTCAATTATAGCGACGCTACCATGGAAAAACGGAACATGGGTCCGCGGTTGGACATCGATCCGGAGAATGTCGAGATGGGCTGGATCATTGACTTCTGCGCCCAGGCTCTGAGAAATATAACCATCGGCCATGGCGGTAAAATGGACGGCTATGAGATGCAATCCAGATTCGCCATTGCCGTCAGTTCCGAGATCATGGCCATTCTGGCCGTGGCCACGGACCTTAAAGACATGCGTGAGCGGATGGGCCGTATTGTGGTGGCCAACAACAAGAAAGGCGATCCCGTCACCACGGAGGACCTCGAAGTAGCCGGCGCCATGACCGCCTGGATGGTCGAGGCCCTGAACCCGAATCTGCTTCAGAGCATCGAGGGTCAGCCGACCTTTGTCCACGCCGGTCCGTTTGCCAACAT
>JAZGHI010000551.1:0-3733 GCA_036480955.1 Candidatus Adiutricales bacterium | reverse complement strand
TTTCCATGTGAGAAGCGATTTGAAAAAGTAGATCTTCCCTGCCGAAAGCGGCTACCATTTGAATCCCGATAGGAAGTCCGTCGTCTGTCTGGCAGAGTGGTAATGAAACAGCGGGTTGCCCGGTTATGTTGAAAGGTGCTGTAAAGGGAGTTAGCATAGCGGATCTCATGAATCCTTTTAACGGCTCTTTTGCGTCGGGACCCAACTCACCAATTAAAGGGGGAGGTTCGGGAATTGTCGGTGTTACTAATAAATCAAACCCCTCGTCCCACCAACCCGCCATCTTTCGATGGAAGAGATGAAGCGTCTCAACAGCATCCAGATATTGAGTAGCGGTTACGCCGCGGCCAATTTCCGTTACCGCCCAATTGTCACTATCCATATCCTCCGGACCGATCTCCCTGCCGATGGCTTGACTGAACTTCGTTATTAATTGCGCTTGAGATGATGTGACGATGTGAATCATGCTGGTCTGTATATTTTGGAATTCCGCTGAAAATAATATTTTTGGCCAGCTTTCTTCAACCGTGTGGCCAAGATCCGCCAACACTTCGGCGGTAGATTCGACAGCAGACCTGCAAGGAGCCTTTATGTCCATGCCGGTTACCTCCTTAATAATACCTATCCTCAAATTCCCCGGATCCCTGCCTACGTCTTCGCTATAAGGTCTTTTTGGCGGGGCCGCCGTATAGGGATCGCCAGGCATGGGGCCTTGCACACAATCTAATAAGCAGGCTGCGTCACGTACTGTTCGTGTTTCTGAGAATTCAAAACCCAATCCCGCCCAACCCTCACCAACATCCGGTCCGAGTGATATTCGCCCCCGTGTAGGTTTAAAGCCGAAGGTCCCACACTCGCTGGCAGGTATCCTAATAGAACCCCCTCCATCATTTGCATGGGCCATGGGTACCATATATGAAGCTACGGCGGCCGCTGATCCGCCACTTGAGCCTCCGGTAGAATGATTTAAATTCCATGGATTTCGGGAGGGACCATATGAATCAGGCTCTGTCGTAGTCCAGGCGCCCAATTCCGGAGCGTTAGTTCGCCCTAAAATAATTAATCCGGCATCTAAAAACTTTTCCACAAGGTAGGAAGTTGAAACAGCACGGAAATCAGCTTCTTTTAAAAATCTGGTTCCAAAGTAATTCGGATCACCTTTAAGATTCCCGCCGCCAAGATCCTTTAAGAGAAACGGTACTCCTTTAAAAGGCCCATCAGGTAAATCGCCTTTCGCTTGCTCTCTGGCTCTATCGAAATTTTTGTGTATCACCGCGTTAATTTTCGGATTGATATCCTCGATCCTCGCAATAGCTGCGTCCACTAATTCCAGGGGCGACACTTCCCCTTTTTTGACCAATTCAGCTTGAGCCGTTGCGTCCAGATTAATTATTTCGCCCATTTTTTTCTCCTCTAAATTTTATAGGATAATAGCTCCCTCTACTGGAAACGGAACATATTTTTGGCAATTACTATAGCAAGTGAAGTGTCCGCTTTTACGGCGAGGTATCGTATAAGATCAGTCAGGGAGGTTTTACCATGAAACTGCAAGTACCATATCAAGACTGGAGGCGGCATCGTTCACTGTCCCCCTGGGTCTGGTTTGAAGAGACGTGTAACTCCTTTCTCCAACTCTGTTTGTTTTAATTCTTTGGAGCCAGCAATTCGTGGGCCTTTTCCATCCAGTCCGGGATATCAATGGCCTGCGGGCAGAGTTCGAGACATTCCTCGCAGTCTTCGCACTTATCGGCCCTTTCCTCCTCAGTGAGCCGCATCAGGTACAGGGCCTTCGAACGGCGCGGGTCGCCGTACATGGTAGCGTCATTGTATATGCCGAAGACTCCGGGGATATTAACTTCGTTGGGGCAGGGCATACAGTACATGCAATTGGTGCAGGGGATGGGGCTCAAGCCCCGGTAAGCCTCAGTGACTTTATCCAGCAAAGAAACCTCGTCGGCGGTCAGGCGGCCGATGCCTGAGCGGCCGGCGCTTTCCAGGTTCTCTTCCACATGGCGCATGGTAGTCATGCCGCTTAAGACCACCGAGACTTCGGGCTGGTTCCAGACCCACTGCAAGGCCCACTCGACCGGAGTTCTGTTTATCCGGGCTTCGGCCCAAATTTCAGCCACCGGCTCCGGCGGCTCTTTGGCCAATTGCCCGCCCCGGATGGGTTCCATGACCACTACGGCCAGGCCCTTGGCCGCGGCATATTTCAAACCCTCGGTACCGGCCTGGTAATCAGTATCCATGTAATTGTACTGGATCTGGCAGAAGGTCCATTTGTCGCAGCCGTCAATGATCTGCTTGAAGACCTCCAGGTCGTCGTGGAAGGAAAAACCCAGATGCTTGATGCGTCCGTCCTCGATTGCTTTTTCGGCTTTTCCAACAATATCCAGGTCGCGCAGTTGCGGCCAGCGCGCTTTATTCATGCCGTGGAGCAGGTAAAAATCGATCTGGTCCGTCTTGAGGCGCTCCAGTTGTTCACCCAGGTACTGGTCAAAATCATCCGCGGTCTGCACGAGCCAGGAGGGAAGCTTGGTGGCCAGCTTCACTTTTGCCCGATACCCGTCCTCGAGGGCCTTGGCCACCAGGGGTTCACTCTGGCCTCCGTGGTAGGGGTAGGCCGTATCCACGTAGTTGACTCCATTATCAATGGAGTGTCTGATCATTCTGATGGCTTCCGGTTCATCAATATGAGCCGGGTTCTTATCCAATATCGGCAGTCTCATGGCCCCGAATCCCAGGGCAGAGACTTCCCAATCAAGTTTTCCGAATTTTCGATACCGCATATATTACTTCCTCAATTCATGTTTTCAGTAAATACCTCAGCTCTTTAAATAAAGCGGCGAAGAGGCCTTCATGAAACGGGTCATGTGGCGCATTTCGGCGACAGTCTTATTGGTTTCCTTTTCTTTAAGGGTTGAATCGTACCAGAAGTATTCCGTCTTGGGGCTGGCCCCCACGCAGATCAGTTCCCCGCTGGCCTGGTAAGGCACACCTACCTTGATCGGGCCGTCGATGTTTTTTATTTCGGTCGCCCCGAAAAAACCAACCGCCTCGATTTTTCTGCCCTCCGGGAGCCGCGGGGTCAGCATCATGGTGTGGTACATGGCCGATGGATTGACAATGGCTTCTCCCCAGGGTGATTCGCCCTTGTACCAATCAAGAGGATCGGTAATGTTTTCGAGGTCCTTGTCTATATCTTCCTGTTTCATCAAAACATCTGTGGTGGGCAGTTCCTGTCCGGCTTCGAGCCCGGCCAGGATTCTGAGTTCATCCGGGTCGGCGTTATTAAGGTCGAGTGAGCACAAATATGAGGGTTCTTTCGGATGGCCTACCGAGACGGTCCCTTTGGCCACGATCTGCCCGTCTTTCATTTCGACTCGGACTTCAACCGACACATCCTCCTTACCCTCGGGCGGAACAGGCATTACTACCCTTACTTCCTCACGGTGCAAGGTGGCATAGGTATAGTACATACTCAACGTACCGGTTTCGAACCAGCGCTGACCAAAGGCCTCAATCAGCACCGGCGGGAACAGGTTCAGGTGTATGGTTCCGGGTATGGTTCCCCCGCGCATGCCTATCTTGTGGGCTACTTCGTCGTTGTGGATTGAACCCGGCGCGTTTAACCAGACATTAATCGGTTCGCGCCAGCCGCCGTACAGACTTCCGTCCTTAATTGTTATATCCTTGGACATAATCGAACTCCTTTCCTAAACTCATGCTGGGG
>JAZGHI010000550.1:0-2469 GCA_036480955.1 Candidatus Adiutricales bacterium | reverse complement strand
CTAGCATTGTGCGTAACGAGGCGGCCGCGTGCGGATCAAGTGCGGATTGCGGCGCGCATTCCGCACCCTGACATTTACAGCGGATAACTCGGGTCTTTCCTAACCGCCGGTGAGAATGATTACCATGGACTTCACACGAGGGAGGAAACTTGTTGAAGTGACTCCTGGTTAAATGGTATTAAAGATCATGTCAAACAGCCATGAACCTTCAGGCCACCGCATTTTCCTGGTTCGCCATGGGGAAACAGACTGGAACAGGACTCGACGATTCCAGGGCAGGAGCAATGTGCCGCTTAATGAGGAAGGAAAAAACCAGGCCCGCGCCCTGGCCTCGGTATTGAAAGATGAAAACTTCGTGGCCATCTATTCCAGTCCTCTTTCTCGCGCCCTCGAGACGGCCGGCTTTATAAAAGAATTTCACCCGTCGTTGGCCGTAACAAAAGAAGAAGGCTTCATCGAGATGGAACTGGGTGAATTTGACGGTATGGACGCCCGGCTCTGGGCGGAACAATACCCCGATTTCCGGAAGGCCTGGCAGGAAAAACCAGCCACAACGAGAATGCCGGGTGGTGAAAATCTTGAGGAAGTTCAGGATAGGGCCCTAAACACTCTCAATCGTATTTTATTGCAATACCCCTTTGGGACGGCCTTATTGATATGCAGCCATAATTTTGTGCTCTTGTCCATACTCTGTCATGCCTTGGAAATTTCTCTCGATAGATTTCGAGAAATTAGAAAGGGAACCGCCTCCTTCAGTATCATTAACAGGCAGGCGGATCGATTTATGGTTGAAGTAATGAACGAACGGGCGCATCTCGAAAAAGCCGGCGAAAAGCTCGGGTAAAAACCGTGAAGTTTTATGATTTTAGAATGAGCGGAGAAGAATAACGGCCCCTGTTTTTAGCGACTTTATTATTACAAACCGCATCCAAGATTTTAGCTGGTCCTTGATTTTATCGAACTCAAGGATTTTTGCGTATTGGCTGGCCTGAATTGGCATTTATAAAGTTGAAATTGGGTATCTGCCTCATCCCGGGAAATTATTCTTAGAACGCGGGTTTGGCATGGGTAATATCAACAAGGCAAAAGAAAAGACCTCGGGCTTTTACCAGAAGGATTTCCAGGGAAAAGAACTAATAGCCCTGTACAAAGATATATTCGACCTCGCCATCCCGGCTTTTATCGGCCAGGGATTCAGCTCAATTGTCTGGTTCACTTCCGTAATCATTATCGGCAGGCTGGGTGAAAAGGCCTTCAACAGTGTCAATATCGGGATGATGATTTTTTATATCATTGTCACCATCGTGGGCGCTATAGGAGTGGGAACGACCTCCCTCGTCGCTCAATACTGGGGAAAAGGCGACAAACGCAGTGCGGGCTATGTCCTTCAGCAGAGTCTTATATACGGGGTCATACTGAGTATAAACATACTGATTTTTGGGCTGGCCCTGCATCAATTGATATTCAACTTTCTGGGCGTCGACCTCGAAACCATAGAATTGGGCTCACAATTTCTTTTCTGGATCTTTCTGGGTGTACCGTTCATTACCCCCGGATTTTTCCTGGGTTCTGCTTTGCGTGGCGCGGGAGACGCTAAAACACCCATGTACGTGGGGGTTATAACGGGACTGTTCACCCTCTTCCTGGAATATGGATTGATTTTAGGTCATTTCGGGATGCCCCGATTGGGAGTAAAAGGCGCGGCGCTGGCTATCGACATCTCCTATTTTATAAATTCATTGATACTCGCGTTTCTTATTTTTACGAATAAGACCAGGGTGAAGGTCACGGCCGACGGCTGGCGTCCAAAGGACAGGATAGGAAAGTCTATCTTCAGTATTGGTATGCCCTCCGCGCTGGAATGGACGCTTATCGAAGTCGGTATCCTGCTCTATGCGGCCCTGATTTCAAAATATGGAGCGGAAGCCCTGGCCGGATATTTTGCGGGTATGTCGGTTCTTGCCCTGGCCCAAACGGCCTCTTTCGGATTTCAAACCGCGGCTACGACCCTGGTCGGCCAGGCGGTGGGAGCTCAGAATTATGTCCGGGCCGAAAGTATTTTCAGAAAAACCAGCATGTTAGGTTTTATCGGTATGGGTGTCCTGGGTATTATAATTGCCTCCATCGCCTCTCCAAGCGTGTTGCAGGTGGTCTTCAGCAAACTCAGCTTAACCTCGATCGACTACTCACGGACGTACATTCTGCTTCTCGTTCTGGCCATGCCCTTGATGGGTTTTTATTTTTCCATTGCCGGAGGACTTAGAGGAGCCGGTGACACGGTCTGGCCATTGATCTGTTCGATGATTGGCGTTTTCGGCGGCCGCCTGCTTTTTGCCGCGGCCGTATATTATCTGTTTCATCCTCCCGTGTACCTGGTCTGGTGTTCATTATTTGTCGACCTGGGACTCCGCATATCCCTGGTAATGATCAGGCTTCGAAATGGAAAATGGAAAAAAGGCAGAATATGAC
>JAZGHI010000549.1:0-2807 GCA_036480955.1 Candidatus Adiutricales bacterium | reverse complement strand
AAGGCCATGGCCGCCCTATTGGCGAAACCCAGGGCGAAGACAGCCGCGGAGATGTCGGGACCGAAGGGCACCAGGCGCGTGTTCCAGCCTATTTGTACTCCAGCCTCGATCAACTGTTCGGAAAAGGTCGTCCCGCCTTGGTTGGCGCACATGAATACATACAGATTACGCTGCTGGTATTCTTCGGCTATTTGCTTGGCAATCTCAGGATTGGGAGCCGCGCCAACAATAGCGGCGAAGCCGGGAGCCGAGCCGTCCACGAACTCGATACCTCTCTTCCTGAAAATGGCGTCCTCGGCCGCGCCGAGCCAGATTTTACCGTTTTCCAGGTCAACTTCTTCGCTTACGAGATAAAAATCCGGATCTTCGACATAACGGAAGGCCTCCACCAGTTCTTCGGCGAATAAGGCGGCCATTCCGGCGTCCAGCAACGGACCGAGATAGGGCAGATGGTTGCGGCCTTTGACGTGCGGCGGCAGAAGCCCTCTCGCTACTTCGAGAGGCTTGGCCGCGTCAGCCAGGGTCTCAACCTTTATGCCTAGAAGAGAGTATATAAGGGGAAGGTAATAGGCCGTGTTGGGAAATTCGAGTTTCTGCTCCGGCCCATATTTCTCAAGCATCTGCTGGTACTGGCCTTCCGCTTTTTGAACTATGTTATATCCACCTTGAATGGCGGCGAATGCTACTAATTTCGACACTTTATCGTCCTCCTTTTGGGATGAATTTTCTTATACGGCTTCAAGCTTCTGGCGATCGGCCATATCCATGAGAACCCTTTCACGGGCCTTATCAATACCAAGAGCCTGCCGTTTCCTGTCAATGTGGGCGATCATTTTGGCCGCCATCTCGTGGGGATCTTCGACCAAATCCCACATGCCGCCATAAATGTCCTCCAGTTCGTTGAACAGGTGATTCTGGAAGATCGGGGCGCCGGTGACCGGCAGGGTTACACCGAATATAGTGTAAACTCCGGAAGCCACAAAATACTGGCCAATAGCGATAGCCTTTTCACTCATCCATTCCGGAGCGCATCCGACCGCAGGCAGGTCCGAAAGATCATTTCCGAGACCACCGGCCTTGACCACTTCAGTGGCCGCCATGAGAATCCTCGAGTTGTCCACGCAGGATCCCATGTGCAGTACAGGTGGTATACCAACAGTCTCACAAACTTCGGCCAGTCCGGGACCGCAATACACAGCGGCTGCTTCAGGTGTTAGCAATCCGGCCTTACCGCAGGCCATGGCGTTACAACCTGTGGTTAAGACTATGACGTCATTTTTCAGAAGTTCTTTGACGACGATCAAATGCGATGAGTCATGGGTAGTCCGGGCGTTATTACATCCGACCACACCGGCCACACCGCGGATACGGCCGTTAATGATGTTCTCATTGAGAGGGGTAAAGGAACCCCGGAAGGTACCCCCCAGATGGTAATTGATGGCTTCGTAGGAGAATCCGACTACCATGGTCTCCTTTTCCGAAGGAATCATCAACTCGCCCCGGCGGTTCGGAAAGTTGTCTATAGCGGTCTTTACGATTTTCTTGGCGTCTTCCAGGGCATGATGTTCGTCGAACTCGATGTGGATCGCGTCACCAGAGGCTATCTTGGCCCTGGGATTAGTGGTAATAATTTTTGTATGATAGCACGAGGCCACATTGGTTAAATTCTCCATTACACACTGGACATCCACCACCATGGCTTCAAGCGCGCCGGTGATGATGGCCAGTTCCTGCTGGAGATAGTTACCGGCGATGGGCATGCCGTGGCGGACCAGTATCTCATTGGCCGTACAACACATACCGGCCAGAACGATGCCGTTGGCCCCTTTGGACTTGGCGTATTCGATCATCTCCGGGTCCTGAACCGCGACCACGATCATTTCCGAAAGGAGCGGCTCGTGCCCGTGAACAACGATGTTGACTTTGTCCTGTTCCAGAACACCCAGATTGATCTGTCCGTGGGTAGGGTAGGGTGTGCCGAACATGACATCCTGAAGATCGGTTGTCATCATGGAGCCGGCCCAGCCGTCAGCCAGGGCCGCCCTGGTGCATTGCGCTACCAGGTTCTTATAGTCCTGGTCCACGCCCATGTGGGTCCGGTGCATGATTTCCACAACTTCCCGGTCGATACCCCGCGGGATGACTCCCAATTTCTTCCACAACTCATACCGGGGTTGAGGAGCACGCTTGGCGTAATAAATCTCCCCGTTTTGCTTGCCCCACTCTCCGAGAGCCTTCTCCCCGACTTCTTCGGCAATGTCAAAAATATCGCGAGGTACTTCTTCGTCACCCTCCTGGACGGTAATGGCTACGTCAAAATCAGGGGCGATCTCCAACAGTTTCTTGGTGTCTTTTATGGTGTAATCCTCGGTCTCTTTTCGAGCGGCGGCTAGAAATACTTCAGCCACACCCCGGCCGTGGTCCGAATGAGAAGCCGTACCGGAAGCGACCATTCGAGCAAAGTTCCTGGCGGCAATGGTCTCAGGGGTGGCGCCGCAAAGACCCATCCGGTTGTCCTCTTCCAACCCCTCCTTGATCTTTTTGGTCAGGGGCAGGCGGCAAGGGCCCTGGGCGCAGTTTGAACAGCAAATCCCTTCTACACCTATGTTACAGGGTCTCATTTTTTTGGCCCGGTCGAAAATTGTTTCAATCCCTTCGGCCTGGGCTTTGGCCAGCACTTTCATGGTGGCCGTATCCACCGTAACTTCCTCCGGGTTTACGGATGGAGCTTTTTTTGCTTTTTCTTCATCTGCTGCCATACGAGGTTCCTCCTATCACCTTATGAATATGGTAATTATGTTAAAATT
>JAZGHI010000548.1:0-3977 GCA_036480955.1 Candidatus Adiutricales bacterium | reverse complement strand
GGCTCGTGCCGGAAGGACACACTATCCGAGAGCTTGATCTCTTTGGTCATGAACTTCTCATCAGCTCCCCCGTGACATGCCGCGATCGTACAGCTCTCGTTCAGGATCGTAGACCTGGTCTTCACTATCCCTCCACCGATTTGTACGAAAGAAAAATGGGCCGGGGCTTCCTTGGGGATATGCGTACCGGAAGGCAGGGTTTTGCGAGCCACCACCTGACCTTCTTTATCGGTGGGCGGGGGTGGATAATGACATTGTACGCAGCCGACTTCCTTATGCTTGCTCTCCCTCCATGACTCATAACCTTTTTTGATAATATCCGGGTAGGTTGTTACGTGACAGTATCCGCAAAATACTTGAGGTTGCGGGATACTTGGGGCCGGTATTTCATAACTACCCGCTGTACTTTTTTCAGCCGCCCAAGTAAGACCGGAAACAGCCATGACCATCATCAAGGCCATGATTATCGCCCGTGGAACCATTCTTTTACCGATCATGCGAGATCACCTTTCCAGTTAGTACCATAACTGTACAATATCATAAAAAAACTATAATTTGTTCGATTTTAGGGACGGAATCCGATAAGGTTCTGTTACTATTCAGTGGGAATATTAAAATCATGGCCTGAAGGATCACGCTGCCCATCCCCTGTCTCATTCTAACACCTCGGATGCAGATTCATGTTTTTTAATACTGGTGAATTTTTCTTTATCGGTGAGCGCAGTGTGAGGATTCTGTATGCGGTTGGCCATATTAATAGTCGAAAAAATCTCTCTTGAAATGGGTGTCGGCCCACTTAATTTATCCCTAGATTTTTAACACGGGCGGTCATGCCCTGTCAAGCAAATCATATTACAATGTGGTACTTTTGACCTAGGACCGAAGCAGGAGAGAGTCGAATCCAACAGCGCTTATTTTGGCCGCATCGGGTATGTTCTACTTCAGGGAATTTTCAAGTTAAATAAGATGAAAGATCCCGAAACCGCCTCTAATTTCCCACCCCATATATAAGCCGCTCATCTAGGCCGGGCCTTCTTCCACTCTGCTTCGGCTTGACAGTCAGGCAGAGCTTTACTATGATTTTCAGCACGCTATGAACTTAAGGAAAAAATCAGCTACTTCAAATTGAAGCGTATCCAACTTCTCTTGGAATAACAGCCAGATCTTTAACAGTTTAAGTTTAGGCACGGAGGCCAATTTTGCAAAAAATTCAATTAGGTAAAACCGGGCTCGAAGTCACCGAACTCTCATTGGGCACACTCATTTTCGGCTGGCTTCAGGCGGACATGACACCCGAACAGAGCGCCCCGGCCATAGCCAAAGCGGTCGAGATGGGGATTAATTTCTTTGATACCGCCCAATCGTACGGGACTCAACCACACCTGCGGCTGGGTCTCGCTGAATCAGTGAACAAAGTTATAATTGCCACCAAAACCCACGCCAGAACAAGGGAGGAGGCCCAGCGGGCTTTTGAGGAATCTCTCCGGGAACTAGACCGGGAATACATAGATGTATACCACCTTCACCTCATTGACAGCACGGACGATATAGCCGGCCGGCGTGAAGTTCTCGATTATATCCTGGAACTTAAAGAAAAAGGTCTGGTCAGAGCCACCGGAGCCTCGGTGCACAAGGTGGAAGGGGCCAAGGCCGTGGCGGCCGAAGCCGATTTGGATATACTTTTTCCGGTAATAAACGCCCATGGTTTAGGTATTCCCGACGGCTCTGTAGACGAAATGATCGAGATTTGTAAAACGGCCAAAGAGGCCGATATGGGTATCTATGTCATGAAGCCGCTGGCCGGGGGCCATCTCAGGCAAACGCCGAAAGCGGCCTTCCAGTTTGTTCGGGATACCGGCCTGGCCGGGTCAATTTGCGTTGGTATGAAATCAGAGTATGAAGTCGAAATGAACGTAAACCTGATGGAGGGACAGGAAATTTCCGATGAGATATTAGCGCAAATTGAGACTATTACTCGATCCTTAAAAATCTACGACAGATGTTCCGGGTGCGGGTCGTGCGTGGAGGCTTGTGATCAGGAAGCCTTGTCTCTGGATTACACCAGGGCCGATGAATCAACAGGCAAGGAGGCCCAGGCCGTGGTAGACAGAGAAAAATGTATCCTTTGCGGCTATTGCGCCGAGGTCTGTCCTAATTTTACCATCCGGGTGGTCTAGAAACCGATTAAACCTCCTGCCGGGCCGGCTGCCGGTTGACCAGGACCATGCCCATACTTACCAGGCTTAGGGCCAGAACAAGACTCGCGGTTACGGCCTCGCCCAGAATCAGAACTCCGCTGATAAAAGTCCCGAACACCGGGGTGAAAAAAGTGAACGCGTGTAGAAGGCTTACGGGGTAGCGGTGGATAAGCTCGAACCAGACCAGATAGCTGAGAAAAGCTACAAAAATACTCTGATAAATCATCGAAAGTCCCGCGGAAAAAGTCCAGGAATGATCTAAAGGGTTCTCCAGGATAAGGCTCAGAACGAGTAAAAGCGGCGCGGAAAAGAAGACCTGGTAAAAAAGTGTCTGCAGGGGCACTGCTCGATGGGCCAGGTATTTTTTAAGATAAATAGTGGTCGCGGCCCAGAGGATACCCGCGGCAAGACTTAGGAAATCGCCAGCTAAATTTTCAAGGGTAGATGAATCCAGCCCCCGGGCAAACAGGGCCGTGATCCCGACAAAGGCCAGAATAAGACCGGCAATCTTCCACGGATTCAGGCGGTCACCCTTAAGGAATAAATGGGCTCCTATGGCCGCCGCGAAAGGAGCGAAATATAAAAGGATAGAGGCCCGTGAAGCCAGTGTATAATTAAGGCCTACATAAAGACAACCGAATTCAATGCCGAAAAGAAGACCGATAACCACGCCGTGGATCAGGACGATCCTCGATGGTATAATGGCCATTCCTTTTATCTTTATCCATATAAACAGGCATAAACTGGCTATCAATGACCTCAATCCGGCCATAAACAGGGGCGGCAGATCGCGGGCGCCGATCTTGACAACCGCTAGATTGACGCCCCAGATCAGGGCCAGGACCAGAAGAATTAATATGAGCTGCCAGCGGAGTCCGTTTTGAGGCATGGTGTGTTAGAAAGCGAGTCAGCGAACTCCGGCTCACTCCTTTCGGCCGACTGAAAAAGCGTTGGCCACCAGATCACCAAAAGCGTAATAACCCTGGCTGGAAGAATCAAACAGAAAAGGTTTCACCTTTTCTATATCAGGGAGACCGTTCTCACCGAGCACATCCTCATCGGCTTTCACGTCCTTGATCTCGCCGATAAACTGTGTGTGCAGTCCTATCTCAATAGTCTGAAGGACCTGGCATTCCAGAACAAAGGGGAACTCCTGGACGTATGGAGCGTTGACCAATTCACTTTTCACCGGGGTCAGCCCCAGGGACTCGAATTTATTCTCTGTCTTGCCGGAGTATATTCCCACGTAGTCTGCTTCTTTAACCCGGTCGGTAGAGGGAATGTTTACCGTGTACGCCTGAGAAGCCATGATATTGCTATACGTATACGTAGCTGCCCGCAAAGATATGGCCACGCAAGGAGGCGAGCTGCAGCAAATCCCACCCCAGGCGGCGGTCATAATATTTGGCCGGCCTTCCTTATCATAACTGCCTATCACTAATACAGGATGCGGTTGAATTAGGGTCTTAGGTCCGATGGATTTTTTCATAACAAACCTCCGAAGTGCAATTTATAAAGTTTTGTCCAGTCTTATTTTCAGCCAGGACGAGTTTAGGGAAAAGGCGTCTGCTTTTCAATGGTAAATTTCATAGATCCGATTCCTACCAGTCCGGCCGGTTATTATTACCCCTGGAAAAACAAGAGCGCCCCCGTATCAAAACCCTTCAAATAATAATCAAAGTACTAATGAAAGAACCAAAAAAATGGTGAAAACTACTTGGGTCTTTTTAAATGTTCTTTGACAAATTCACTGCTTTGCCGGAAAATAATTTTTATAAG
>JAZGHI010000547.1:0-3369 GCA_036480955.1 Candidatus Adiutricales bacterium | reverse complement strand
TGCAACCTATCTTATTTCCAGATGGGGCTTGAAGGCCACGCTGCCGGTACTGGGAGCCCTGTTCTGGGTGATCATTGTGCCTCTGGCAATATTCGTTATCAAGCGGCGTCCCGCCGATATTGGTCAGGTTCCCGACGGTTGGCCGATACAAGAGCAGGATGAGGAATCAGGAACTTCAGTCTATTACGCCGCTCAATTGCGAACCTGGACCAGGAGAAAGGCCATGGGTACAACCGCGTTTTGGGCCATTGTGGTCTGCTTTCTGTCCGCCATGACCGCTCAGACGGCTTATTTGATGCACCAGATGTCATTTCTCGGCCAGACCCTCGGCACCGCCGGCGCGGCCTCGGCGGTGAGCCTGACCGCCGGCGCCAGCATAGCCGGCCGGCTTTCATTGGGAAGTTTCGTCGACCGGTTGGACAAGCGATACTCGACCATGGGCCTGCTTTTCTTTCAAGCCCTGGCCGTACTTTCTTTGGCCTTTTCCAATCACGTGGCCGTGTTGTATCTGGGTACTTTTGCCTTCGGATTGACCATGGGGGGAATCCTGATGATGCAATCCCTGCTTATCGGCGAATGTTTCGGCATGGTTTCCTTTGCCACAATTTCCGGTACCACGGGATTGTTCATAGCTTCCGGCTCAGCGCTTGGTCCGGCCATAGCCGGTTTTATTTTCGACGCTACGCAAAGCTACCGGATAGCTTTCGCCATATTCGCGGTGGTCAGCCTTATGGGCTCGCTGGCAATTTATTTCGCCAGGCCTCCCGCGCAGAGTCAATGAGAAAATCGGACCTTGATACGTAAACCGGTGTCTCATTCATTTTCCCGGGATTGGTCCTGGCAGCGCATGATCCTGATATCTTTTACTTTTTCATCCCTAGAAATACTCAACGGACCGTTAATCCGTGGCTAAAAATTATCAGGGTGGTTATTGCATAAGTATTTAATATTTAAGAGAAAATAACCGGTAGTCCTGTTGTGATTAGAGAACAGGTCCGAAGTTCGCGGAATAAGCTCGTAACCGCATGTTCTGCCTCCCGATGGCGCTGCCATTCCTTATTTGAGACCTCTGTAAAACTTCGTCCTTTGGCCCAACTCTTTGTCGCGCTCGAATTTTGAGCTGCCACTTCGGCTTCGCCTGCAGTGGCTTTAGTCCTCGAAATACTACAAATATTCCTGCGGGTTAAATTTTCGTGCTCCTCGATTTGACCTCAAATTACTCGTTTTGCAGAAGTCTCATGGGTAGCCGTCATATGCTCTGAGTTTCATCCTGGAACCCATCGAGATAACGAGGTTTTTCCAGATGTTTTGTGGATTCAGCGGCTTGCTTTCTGGTCAATAATGGTTATTATTATCTAGAGGTGAAAGTATGAAAACTAGAGTATTACATATTTTAATCTTAACGATTATTTTGGCGTTTTCAATCTTTTTACCCGAAGCGAGAGGTAAAGTATACAGAGAAACAAGGCCGCCGGTGGCTCAGCCAATGGTAAGACAGGGTGATCTTGTAATCGGAATGGCGGAAGCATTGAATCTGGGCACATTTGAAAATGAGACTGAAGCTGAAAAGAAATTAGTGGATGTAAATGTAACTCCCAAGGAGGGTTGGAAACTTGATTATCCGGTTTCACCCAGCATCATAGGGGAATTGCGGGAATCCATAATCAGATCAATCAGAGAAAATCGTTTGCCCCTGAGCGAGGATGAGGCTCTTTCAGCCTTTGATGTGTTGATAGCAGAATTCGGTTTGCCGGTATGGAAGGACACAGAAGAAAATTATGCCATGAGCCAGCCCACAATTGAAGATGACCAGTATGTTGATTCAAATGAAATAGACGGCTATTATTCTAAATATGGCCCTCCGCTTGTCACCTATTATTCGCCCCCTTGGAAGTATTACGATGATTATACCTGGATTCACTATCCATTCTGGTATGGACGATTCAGATTTTCGGGATTTTTTCTCCTGCATGACCACCATCCATCATTCAGTATTATTTTCACACACAGACACTTCAGGAGAAGGCCGTTCAAGGTCATACATAGACCTGGAATAGGGATACATTTCCGTCACTCTACTAAATTCGGTATCAAGAGACATAACAAACCGCGGCCAAAAACGCTCAGGTTCGGTATTCATAACCAATTGTTACGGCAGAGATTACACCGCAGGCGGTTAGGATCGGGCAGAGTAGATCGTCTTCAGCTATTCGTACCCGGACGAAATCACATCACTATAAACAAGCCGACCGGGAGAATAACCAATCTGAATCGAGGGCAGACGATCTTAAAGAGGCAGAGATCAAGATCGAACCGGACGGAGATTAATACTCAAAGGTCAGGATCCAGCTCAACCGAGCGCTTAAATTCTCGAAGTTCTTCACGCCGAGATCAAAGTCGGGGTAGAAAAGCACGCCGAGGCCCTGGAAGAGGGAGATGCGGCCGCAGATGTTAGCCGGCCGTATTTCTTCTGATGTCCAGGCCTGTAAGATAACGTTAAATGATTTGGCGTTTAATGAAAGTTTAATGCCGGGGGGAAGGCATACGGTCTTATCTTATTTATTCTTTCCTTGCTCTTAAAACAAAAATGAAATATAGTCAGGTCCAGATTTTATAGTTGAGAGACTAGGAGAACCCTGATGGCATATTCCGCACATGACTTAATGGAAAAGGCGAACCACATTTTTGAAATGGAGGACCTTTCCCTGAGCCGCCAGCTTCTCTATCTTCTGATCTGGGCTATCGAATGTTTTATCGTTCTCGCCTTCGTCCTGAATATCCTGGATTGAGCTATCAAGCCGCCCGTTGCCGACCTTTTCACCAGCCAGCCAGTTTGTTAAAATAAATCTCTTAAGTCAGAGCCATTTCTGAAGATATATTTCTTCTGGTCCTATCGGATCAGCAGAGATTTTAGGGGGATTTTTTAGGCTAGCGCTGGTGGTTCGATTTTTAAGTAAGTACTGGTTTGATGTGTTGAAGCCGAAAATTCAGCGGGATGGGACGCCGTAGGTATCCATGTAAACTTCAAATTCCCTCAGAGTATCCGGGTCCAGGGGTGTTTTTGATCCTCGATTCTGGACCGG
The DNA here is from genome assembly GCA_036480955.1 of Candidatus Adiutricales bacterium. Taxonomy (GTDB): domain Bacteria; phylum Desulfobacterota; class Desulfarculia; order Adiutricales; family JAFDHD01; genus JAZGHI01. The sequence continues at coordinate 286 of JAZGHI010000547.1, read as the reverse complement.
GATTTTTTCTTCTGTCAGGTAGTTGACCACATCCCGGATACCAGTCAGGAAATGAACGGGCAGGCCGGTCTTGGTTGTGAATTTAGCTATGGCGTCATCACCCTTAACGCCTTCACGGGGACGGCCGTCTTCATCGAGGATCACGGTTGTCTGTTCCCGGTCTATGGTCAGGCCCACTCCGATGACCGAAAGATCAAGGTTTCTGGCGGACGACTCCTCTTTTATAAGGTTAAGTATTGCGTATTTGGTGCCCATGGTAGTCCCCACATCATCAAGGATAAGTATG
>JAZGHI010000546.1:0-2641 GCA_036480955.1 Candidatus Adiutricales bacterium | reverse complement strand
CGCCGTGTCGCTATTTTCGTCGAGCATGGCTAGATCAAGGGAGACCTCAACAAAACGAGTAATTTGAGGTCAAATCGAGGAGCACGAAAATTTAAGCCGCAGGAATACTTGCAGTATTTCGAGGACTTAAATTCGAGCGCGACAAAGAGTTGGGCCAAAGGACGAAGTTTTATAGAGGTCTCCAAGGAGGTAGATATGGATGAAAGGTGCATTCCCGTGCTCGTTGGCGCAGGCCAATGCACAAAAAAATATTTCGAACCCATAGAAGAGCTGGAACCCCTGGTCATGCTGGCCGAAACAGCACGGAGGGCCGCTGAAGACTCGGGGGGCGGGGACCGTCTGCTTCAGGCCATCGACCGCGTTTCCCTTGTTTTTGTCAGGAGCTGGGATTACCAGAACCTGCCGCGGCTTTTAGCCGAGAAACTCGGAGCGCATGCTAAAGAGGAGATCACCACCACCGCCGGAGGCCAGACTCCTCAATGGCTGGTGAACCAGGCCGCCCGCGATATCACGGCCGGGAAGTTGAGTGTGGTCCTGTTAACCGGGGCTGAGTCTATAAACGCCAGGCGTAAAGCTGAAAAAGCCGGCATCGAGATACCATGGTCTTCCGGTGGAAGCGAGGCGCCCCTGGTTCTGGGCAAAGCAGGTAATCCGGGTTTTAATGATTATGAAAGAGATTACGGCCTTTGGTCTCCCGTCTATATCTACCCTCTGTTTGAAAACGCCTGGCGGGCTCATCATAAACTTGATATCGGCCCGCACCGTGAAAAGCTGGGAAGGCTTTTCAGCCCCTTCACGAAAGTAGCCGCCCAGAATCCCTACGCCTGGTTCCAGGAATCCCTCACACCCGAAGAACTCATTACGCCCACGGCTGATAACCGCATGATAAGTTTCCCCTACACCAAAAAACTGATCGCCATACTGGATGTAAACCAGGCGGCGTCAGTGATCATGACCTCGGTCTCGGCCGCGCGGTCGTTTGGCATTCCAGAGGATCGCTGGGTGTACTGGTGGGGCGGCCATGAAGCCGTGGAAGATCCCTGGTTCGTAAGTGAGCGTCCCAGGTTTCATGTATGTGAGGCCATGGTGAACGTGGCGAACACGACCCTCGAAAGCGCCGGTGTCACTATTGATGAGATAGATTTCATCGATTTATACAGCTGTTTTCCATGCGCGGTCCAGATCGCCTGCGATTCGTTGGGCATTGAGGCCGATGATGACCGGCCTCTCACGGTAACCGGAGGATTACCCTATCACGGTCAACCCGGGACCAACTACAGTACGCATGCCATAGCCACCATGATGGATAAACTGAGGGCCGCTCCGGGCACAAAAGGCTACGTCGGGGGGAACGGCATGTACTTAAGCAAACAATCGGCCGGTGTATACAGTACGGAACCAAAGGAACCCTCGTCCGGAACGGTCGCGGCAAAACCCAAGACCCCCTCGCAGGGGCCGGCCCCGGAAATGGTGCGGGAAGCGGAGGGCCGGGGTTTTATAGAGACCTACACTGTGATTTACGACCGTGAAAATCAGCCGGTACGCGGCATCATAATCGGACGGCTCGATGATGGCCGCCGGTTTATAGCCCATACGCCGGAAGACCGCCCGCTGCTCGAAGGGCTCATGGAATCAGAGGCTGTCGGCCGTGCGGGCAAGGTCACGAATAAAGACGGATTAAACCTCTTTGATCTTGAATAAAGGTGAAGGTATCCCAAAATTAGCGTTTTGGTCAAGATCGAGGAATGCGAGAATTTAACCCGCAGTAATACTATAAGTATTTTGAGGACTTAAATTGGAGCATGACAAAGAGATTGGGCAAAAAAACTTTTTTGGGATGGCTTCTACATATTTGCTCCGTGGAAAGTGAGGGCTAGAAGATCATGAAACTTATTTATGAAGTAAAAGATAAAATCGCGCATATTACCATAAACCGGCCCGAGGTCATGAACGCCATGGATCCCGAGGTCTATTCCCTGCTGTCAGAGGCCTGGATTGACGTGCGTGATAATCCGGATATCTGGGTGGCCGTTATCACCGGCGCGGGAGAAAAATCATTCTCAGCCGGTATGGACTTGAAGGCGTCCGCCTCCAGGCCGCCGCCGGAGAAGGCCTCTTTTTTCATGACCCAGAAAGGCATGATACTCAACCGGGGCCTGGAAGTATGGAAACCCATTATAGCCGCTGTAAACGGGTACTGCCTGGCTGGAGGCATGACCCTGCTCTTTGCCACTGATATTCGTATCGCGGCTGAACACGCCGTCTTTGAGATATCCGAGGTAAAGAGAGGTATCCTGCCGGGAAACGGCGGCACACAAAGGGCCTTAAAACAGCTCCCCTACGCTATTGCCATGGAAATGCTCCTTATGGCTAAGCGTTTGACCGCGCAGGAGGCGCTTTCTTACGGACTTATAAACAAGGTAGTACCCATGGAAGACCTTCTTTCAACCGCAGATGAATATGCCCAAAAACTTTGCGAACACGGACCTCTGGCCCTGCGCGCCATCAAAGAATTGGCCGTCAGGTCGCAAAGCCTGCCCCTGGAAGCAGGCCTCCGTCTGGAATCATCCTTCCAGTCCTTCCTCGGCACCACCGAGGATGCCAGAGAGGGTCCTCGAGCCTTCGCCGAAAAGAGAAAGCC
>JAZGHI010000545.1:0-3147 GCA_036480955.1 Candidatus Adiutricales bacterium | reverse complement strand
TTACTTCTTGTTGCTTCGCAATACAGACAAAAATCCTGATTTTTGTCTGTACCACCCATCTAGTTCCTTTTAAATTACAGGTCGGATTAATGAAGTAAATATTAAATAATATCAAATAATTACCCTTAAACTTATCTATATACCCGCAGAAAAGGTGTCAATTACAACCGGTGGTATCTGCAACCGATCTCAAGTTTTCCGCCATTTTTAAAACCTGTACTACTCCAACATATGTAAATTCATTAAGCCCCAAAAAAAATCAAAAAATCAAATTCTCAATTCAGGAGTAATCCTGCTAGCCAATTCTGAATATCCAAGTCTAAATACGGGCATCTAAGCTCCAAATCCCTCGTTCCCACGCACCGGCGTGGGAACGTGAGGTTTGAACGCTCCAGCGTTCTCAATCTATGGGACGCCGGAGCGCCCCGGTCGTGCGTTCCCACGCTGGAGCGTGGGAACGAGTACGTACTGTGCACGTAAGGAAATGGGGATAATTGAAAGAGTAAATTCGGTAGTGAGTTCGTGCCATTGAAATCCTTGATGGGACGCGGGAGCGTCCCGGTTGTGCGTTCCCACGCTGGAGCGTGGGAACGAGTACGCTGCCACACCCTTATCCGCCGCCGTGGGCGGGCATGGCACCCTGGTTTGAGTAAGGGCGGTTCGCGAACCGCCCCTGGCGGTAACGGGGCACACCATTCATAGTTTTAAAAGACGTGAAACACCCCAGGAAACAGGTTTTATGGAAAGAAAGGGTGCTTTGACTTTTTTATAAGCCAGATATTTTTATACCCCATACTAGCGAAATTTACTTGACACAATAACTACAGGGGATGATTAGTAAGATATTGGCAATTTTTGATGTTCTATATATCAAAGGTTTACGTGAAGCTGTGATCGTGGCAAGAAATCTTCAATCACAAGAAATCTGAAAGTAGTTAGCATACGTAAAGAACATACGGCTGAATAAAATGCCGTAAATTTTAAAAGTAGAGAATGTTATGACCGAAGAATTATCTTCAATAGTAGGCATCTTATTAACTGGACTTCTCTTTGCTGTTAGACAGCGCTTGGAAGCGTTACTATCCAGGCAAGCCCTGGCTCACAAATATGACCACCGTGAAACCGGCTATGGGATATTGGACAAATACGAACGCGGCCTGTGTGTGGGAGGCGCCTCAGTGAATTTAGACAGGCATAGTACTTATAAATAAGAAGATTTGAAGGAACTGAATGTTAGGGAATTGAGATGGAGGAAAAATCGCAAATTTTAGATATCGATTCGATTGTACTTCCTCCTGAAATTCGGGAGCTTGTAAAGCGTCTAGCTGAGTACAATCATGGCCGTTGGAAAATGCGAATGACGGATCAAGGCTGGCAAAACGGGGCTAAATATGAAAAAGAATCTCAAACTCGTCCGGGACTTGTTTCATGGAAAAAACTACCTCAGTCCATGCAGGCTCAATTTTTAAATCAAGCTCAAGAGACTATCAAAGTGGCAATTGCCTGGGGTTATAAAATCAAAGGGCCTGTAAATTCCAGTAATGCCGTCAAGGACATTATTTCGGAAAAGAACCGGAATTCCGCCAAAGACTTTATTTCGGAAAAGAACCGGAATACAGCTATCGTAAAGTTTGGCCGTGGAGACACTAATATAGATCTTAAGTCCTCTCTTGCACTCTGGCGAACCCGTAAATTCGGTAAGTGGTCTAAGTCACCAAAAATCTACAAACAACTGGCCCGGCAATTTCTTAAACTGGACGAATCGAAGAACGCTTACGAAGTGGCGATGGAAGGCCTATCTTTTATACCTCGGGATGTTTCTCTCAGACAGATAATGGCCTTAGCCCTGATTCGAACCGGAGACGCTTCTCGAGCCATTGAATTGGCTCAGAAATTGTACGACGAAGGGCACCGCGATGAGGAAACCTTTGGCCTTCTTGGACAGGCCAATAAGGATCTGGCCGAGAAGGCCATAAAGGAAGATGATAAAAAATATTATCAGCTATGTTCATTCGATATATACAACCAGGCCTTTGAGGAGACCGGCGGCTATTATTCCGGAATCAATGCCGCAACCTTAGCCGTTCTATTGGGCGAGAAAAAAACGGCCAGGGATATAGCCGATAGAGTTCGGAAAAAATGTCTGGTGGAACTGGATTCGCGGCGCGCTAATAGTGATGAGTTGTATTGGCTCCTTGCCACCCTTGCGGAAATTTCCCTGATTGCCAATCAACTCGATGAGGCTGAGCAGTGGTATAAGGATGCCGTCAAAATAGCTTCGAATCGATGGGGCGCCCAGGCTACTACCCGCCGTAATACACGAGTATTGATGTCAGCCTTGAATTACGACTCAAGGCTGTTGAAGCGTTTGGAAAACTGCTTCCTTATACCCAGAATTGCTATTTTTTTTGGACGATCTTTAGACCAAGCCCGTGAATTGCTTCTGGTTGACGATTTAGAATTGAATAGAGAGATAAAAAATAGTATTGCGGTACGGTTGCGGAGAAGTGATGCTCGCATCGGTTATACCGCGGTTGTTTCGGGTGTAGACATTCTGTTTCTCGAAACCGTACTGGAGATAGGTGGAGAGATCAATGCTGTTTTGCCGTTTAACAATGGAATGGATATTTTTGAAGATGAATGGAAGGAGCGCTTGAACAGAGTTCTCAATCGAGCTAACAATGTAAGTAATTTCCAGGAACATGTGCCTGCCAAGGGTTATGAAGAGAGAAGAATACTCAATGAAAAGATAACGGAAATGGGCCGGGTCAGAAGCGCACAGTTGGACACCGAAATAATGCCTTTAGCCATCATAGACCTCGAGAAGGAAGAAGGCCAAGAACTCTTATCTGAAAGAATAAAGAAGTTGAGGGAAATTGGATCAAACGTTCAGTTAATTGATCCCGGGGAAAATTACCGTCAATTAACTTCCTCCAGGAAAAAGCAGTCTGAAAACACCACCAGTTCCCCTGATAATTCTGTAATCAAGGAAACACTGAAATAGGAAGATTTCCCTCGTTCCCACGCTCCGGCGTGGGAACGCGATGTTTGAACGCTCCAGCGTTCTCAATCTTCACACAATCCCGTGAGCTCAATAAGGCCGCACTCACCGGCATAATCCCGGGCGCTCGAATAACGCCAGTGTAC
>JAZGHI010000544.1:0-4187 GCA_036480955.1 Candidatus Adiutricales bacterium | reverse complement strand
TGGCGGCCATATGGCTCAGCTTGACAAGACCTTTCCGACCAATGACTGTTCCATGTGAATCCTCTCACCCAAACTGGTCGAGGTCGGCCGGCATCCGAATATAGAGATCCTTACCCATACTGAAGTTAGCAATCTAGAAGGCGAAGCAGGAGACTTTAAAGTAATCCTGACCAAGAAACCCAGATACATTATAGAGGATAAATGCACGGGTTGTACGACATGTGCGGAATATTGCCCGGTTGAATACCCGGATCATTATAATCAGAAAATATCGCAGAATAAAGCCGTCCATATATATTTTTCTCAGGCAATTCCCCTTGTCGCATATATCGATGATAGCTGTATTTACCTTAAAGAGAAGAAATGCCGTATTTGCGAAAGCGTATGTAAGACCAACGCCATAGATTTTCAGCAAACACCGGAGAAGATGGATGTAAACGTAGGGGCGGTAATTCTGTCGCCCGGCCTTGAGCCATTTGATCCCAAGGTGAAGAATGAATATGGCTATGGAAAGATTCAGAACGTCGTCACCAGTATGGACTACGAACGGCTCTTATGCGCCACCGGGCCTTACGAAGGTGAGATACTGCGTACTTCCGACAGGAAGCATCCTCACAAAATCGCCTGGTTTCAATGCGTCGGTTCCAGACGGGTCACCCCGGGAGATAACAGCTATTGTTCTGCCGTATGTTGCACCTATACCCAGAAACAGGTGATTTTAACAAAAGATCATGTCACCGATGCGGAGTGTACCGTATTCCATAACGATATTCGTTCTCATGGCAAGGATTTCGAATCATTTTTCCAAAGAACCGAGAAGCTTCCCGGAATCCGGTTTCTAAGAAGTTACGCATCTATAGTCGGAGAGGATCCGGAAAGTAAAAATGTAATTGTAAGATATGCCACCCCGGACGAAGGCGTAATTGAGGAAGAATTCGATATGGTGGTATTATCGGTTGGATTGAATCCGCCTGCCGATTATGAGAATCTGGCCGCTAAGTTCGGAATCGACCTCAATTCACACGGATTCTGCAAAGCCATTCCCGCCAATCCTATGGAAACCACCCGGTCCGGGATCTTTGTAAGCGGTGCCTTCCAGGGCCCTATGGATATCCCCGAGTCGGTTTTTTCCGCCAGCGGCGCGGGCTCCCAGTGTGGTGAATTTCTTGACTACAGGCGCTGGAAGCTGAACACAGAAAGGAAATATCCACCCGAAAAGGATGTATCGGGAGAAGAAGCCAGGGTCGGTGTTTTTGTGTGTCATTGCGGTGCTAATATCGGAAGAGTGGTAGATGTCCCTTCAGTAGTGGAATATTGCAAGACCCTGGACAACGTTGTCCACGCTCAGGAACAGCTGTTTTCTTGTGCTACTGATTCAGCCAGTTCAATAACGGAGGCAATCAAGGAAAAAAATCTCAATCGCGTGGTTGTCGCGGCCTGTTCTCCCAGGACCCTTGAACCGTTATTCCGGGATACGCTCAGGGAGGGGGGAATCAACCAGTATTACTTCGAAATGGCCAATATCAGAGAACATTGCTCCTGGGTCCACTCTCGCGAAAAGGAAGCCGCCACCGAAAAGGCTAAGGATATAACCCGGATGTCGGTAGCGCGCGCCTGCCTTCTGGATCCATTACAGGAAATGGATTTGCCGGTAAACAAGTCGGCGTTAGTGGTTGGTGGCGGTATAGCCGGCATGACTTGTGCTCTCTCCATAGCCAACCAGGGACATGAGGTTCACCTTCTGGAAAAGGATACAGACCTGGGAGGAATGGCAAGAAAAATCCATTACACCCTGGATGGGATGGATGTTCAGACCTATTTAGGTGACCTTGTGCGAACGGTTTATCAGCATCCCGCAGTTCATGTATATACGGATTCTACCATCACCGAGGCGACCGGGTATGTCGGGAATTTTCTGACCCGGGTAAAGTCTGAAAGAGGGATCTCAGAGATAAAACACGGCGCAACCGTCATCGCAGTTGGTGCCGAGGCTTATAAACCTACCGAATACCTTCACGGGGAAGATGACAGGGTAATGACCAACCTCGAGTTGGAGGACCGGATCATTAAGGGAGAAGAAAGTCTTATCGGCGCCCAGAGCCTGGTGATGATCCAATGCGTCGGCTGCAGACAGGAAGATCGAAATTATTGCGCCCGAATATGCTGTAACCAGTCCATCAAAAACGCCCTCAAACTGAAAAAGATAAATCCCCAGATGGATATCTACATACTCTTTCGGGATATCAGAACATATGGGTTCGCAGAGGATTATTACCGCGAAGCGTCCAATAACGATGTTAAGTTCATCCGCTTCGAGCCTGATGATAAGCCTCAGGTTGAAGCTGCTCAGGCGGAAGGCCGTCCAGTTTTAAGGGTTGCCGTGAGCGATCCAATTTTAGGTCGGAAGCTTGCTATAGATGCCGATTACATTTCTCTGGCCGCTGCCGTTATTCCCCCTGAAGGAAACAAGGAAATAGCTCAATTATTCAAGGTCACTCTGGGACCGGATGATTTTTTCAAAGAAGCGCATGTAAAATTAAGACCTGTTGAGTTCGGCACGGAAGGCGTTTTTCTGTGTGGGACGGCTCACTATCCCAAGCACATACCGGAAACGATCAACCAGTCTTATGGGGCTGCAAGTCGTGCTTTAACCCTTCTCTCACATGATACCGTAACCGTCTCAGGTTCGATTTGCGAGGTAAAAGAGAACGATTGTGTATCGTGTGGGGCCTGTATAACAGCTTGTACGTATGGTGCCATAGAATTTCGCGAGACACAACAGGGCCGAAAGGCCTGGGTCAATCCTGTCCTTTGTAAAGGAGACGGCCTCTGTAACGCAAAGTGCCCCACAAATGCTATTTATCTTAAGCACTTTACCGATGAAGAGATCTTGTGCCAGATTGATACAGCGTTTGGAGATGAAGAGATCAAAGCGTAAAAGGAGTTGAGACCGAATGACAACAGAACTTCAATTTAAACCCAGAATAATAGGTTTTGTATGCCATTGGTGAGCGTATGGCGCTGCTGACATGGCTGGAGTTTCCAGACTGCAATATTCAACTAAAATGAGACTCATCCGCGTGATGTGTTCCGGTAGAGTCGACCTGGAATTTATTCTCAGAGCCTTTTCAAATGGGGCAGACGGGGTATTTATTGGGGGTTGCCGTTTGAATGAATGCAATTATATAACTCATGGAAATTACGGTGCCCTGAGCAATGTGCTGATATTTAAAAAGATAATGGAACACATTGGGCTGAATCCGGACAGATTAAGGATTGAATTTATGTCATCCGGTGATGGTCTTCTTCTTGCCGATATCACAAACGATTTTTGCAAGCAGGTGGAGGAAATAGGACCTCTCGGTAAAACCGAAGGAATTGACAGGAAAATTTTAAAGTTCAAACTTGAAGCCGTTTCTAAATTAATCCCCTACGTTAAGCTGGTGGAAAGAGAGAAGTTGAGAGTGCCGTTTCAATCGGAAGAAGCCTATAATAATTTTTTTGCCAGTGATAAGGTCAACCGGTTATTTAATGAATTAATTTTCGATAAATTGGCTGTCAGCCAAATTGTGTTGCTCCTGCGGGAAAAACCCCTTTCAACCGGAGAAATGTCTGAGATATTAGGGCTAAACCCGTCTGAAGTATCAAGACACATGAATAGCTCGTCAAGGCATGGATTGGTCAGGTACGATAATAGCCAGAAGCGCTATGCTCTGCGCTGAGTTAAAAGAACAGGTATTTAATTAGTGTAAGAAAATTAGGATAGCGGATATGGATAACGATAGAGTTGATCAGATCATTGATAAGCATCAGGGCGAAGCCAGTTCGCTGATTCAGGTATTACTGGATATTCAGACCGAAAATCATTGGCTTCCACAAGAAGCACTGGAGAGGGTCAGCGAGAAATTGCAGGCTCCTTTAACCCAAATACAGCACATTGCTACCTTTTATAAAGCTTTTAGCTTGGTTCCTAAGGGACGCCATGAGATTCACATTTGTGTGGGGACTGCCTGTCATGTCCGGGGTGCGACGCGGGTCCTCGACACGGTGCAAGACCTGACTGGAATTAAACCCGGTGAAACGGACCTGGATCTGAAATTCAGCCTGGAAACGGTTAACTGTCTCGGCTGTTGTGCTTTAGGACCGGTGATGGAAATCGATGGGAAGACCCACGGGAAGATCGCACC
>JAZGHI010000543.1:0-7004 GCA_036480955.1 Candidatus Adiutricales bacterium | reverse complement strand
CGGAAACCCTGGGTTTCGGCCTGCTGATGGTCAGGGCCCATGAGGTACCCATCGTTGCCACGGTTCATCATCCCTTGCGCCGAGACCTGGAAGCGTTCTTACCCCGGGCGAAAAACGGCCGGGAACGTTTTTTCAACACCATATTCTACCCATTGCTCATGCAAGGCCTGGTAGCCAGGCGGATCGATGGAATGATTACTTCTTCAAAGGTTGGGGTGGAGGAGTTACAGGCCGCCTTTCGGGTCAAACCTCAGCGGATCAACCTGGTGTATACCGGTGTAAACACCCGCTCATTCTCGCCCGATCCTTCCGTCAAGAGAGCTCCGAACAGGCTTCTCTTTGTGGGTAACGCCGAAGATCCCAGAAAAGGCCTTACCCATCTTCTGGACGCGCTCTTTCAACTACCGCCGGAAACTCGGTTGGTCATCGTTGATACGGGAGAACCGCATAAATTCATGGCTCCCCGATTAATCAGGTCAAAGGGCCTCGAGGAGCGGGTCAGGTTTACCGGAAGATTGACCGAACAGGAATTAGTGAATGAATACCGCATGGCCCGGGTCTTGATCATGCCCTCCCTGTTTGAGGGATTCGGTCTGCCCGTGGCCGAGGGGATGGCCTGCGGCACCCCGGTCGTCACCACTAGAGCGGGATCGCTTCCCGAAGTAGTCGGCGACGATCAAGAAGGTGGACTCCTGGTGCCGCCAAAAGACTCCAGGGCCCTGGCTGAGGCGATCTCGCGAATCATGTCAGACCCGGAATTTTCAGAGGATTTGAGCCGCCGGGCCAGGCGGCGTGCGGAGCGTCTTTTCAGCTGGGAAAGAACGGCTCAAAACACGGTTGGGGTCTACCAGGACCTGATAGAGAGCCGAACAGACCGAAAGGCGGCGGTCATACCGAAAGGAACATCGCGATGCGTCACCACAAAGATAAACTAAAAATCTGCCTCCTAAGTTACCGCGGCAATCCATTCTGCGGCGGGCAAGGAATATACTTACAATATCTGGCCGAAGAGTTGGGTAAACTAGGCCACGAGGTGCATGTCCTGGTGGGACCCCCCTATCCCATATCCATGGACGGCGCCAGGGTACACAAGGTCGAAAACAACGTCTATTTTGGTTCTTCATCCTCAGAGATCCTTGCGCGCACCCGTGTCCGGGACCTGCTCAATCCCCTTCATTTCTATGAGTACGCTTCTTCCAGGTTTGGAGTCTTCCCGGAGATTCAAGCCTTCAGCTTCAGGGCCTATTTCCGGCTGAGGGAAATTCTTAAAAAAGAGACCTTTGATATTATCCACGACAATCAATGCCTGGGATATGGGTTTCTCCTGATGAAACACTTCGGCATTCCTTTTGTGTCAACCATTCATCATCCCTTGTCCATCGACCGGAGCATCTGGTTCGAACAGACATCTTCCATAAAAGTCAAACTCAAACGCATGCTTTACTACCCCTTGATCATGCAGCGGCGGGTGGCCAAACGTCTGGACGGTATTATAACCGTGTCGAAGGATTCCGCTGTGGAGATACAGCGGGCTTTCGGGGTGTCACCGGAAATGATAAAGGTGGTCTATAACGGGCTCAACGCTTCTATCTTCCGCCCTATCCCTGAAGTGGAAAAAGTTCCCAACCGGATTATTTTCGTGGGCAATGTGGCTGATCCTAAAAAAGGGATCGAGCATCTTTTAAGGGCCATGCCGCTCATGGATCCCAAGGTTAAACTGGTCATCGTCGACGGCGGAACACCGCCTCGAATTTCAAGCCGGGACCTCATCGAGCGCTACCAGCTTAAGGACAGGGTTCACATCACCGGGCAGGTCGATCAAAATGAATTAGTCAGGTGGTATTCTTCGGCCGAGGTGTCTGTGGTGCCGTCACTCTACGAAGGCTTCGGCTTTCCCGCCGCAGAGGCCATGGCTTGTGAACTCCCCGTGGTCGCCACCCACGCCGGCGCTTTGCCTGAGGTGATCGGCCCAAACAACGAAACCGGTGTTCTGGTGCCTCCCCGGAAACCTGAAGTCCTGGCTGAGGCTGTCGAGAGTTTATTGGCCGACCCGGCCAGGCGCCTTAAAATGGGCCGCCGGGCGCGCGAGAGGGTTCTGGACGTTTTTACCTGGAAGAATTCCGCGGAAAAACTGGAAGAGGTGTACCGGGAGGTCATTAGTGCTTACGGTTGATTTTAAAAAATTTCAACCGGAAAGCGATGATCTCATCCTGGACGCCGGATGCGGTGAAGGCCGGCATACCTTCGCCCTCAACAAGGCCGGCTGCCGGGTTTTTAGCCTGGATTTTGACCACCTGTCCGTGGGCAAGGCCCAATACGTACTGCGCGAGATGAAGAACCGCGGCGAAACCGACCGGCCCTCTCTTTTCATTCAAGGCGACAACCTCCGGCTGCCTTTTAAGGATTCCACCTTTGATAAAATAATTTGCGCCGAGGTCATGGAACATATCTCGGATGACCGGGCCGTGGTGGTAGAATTCTTACGGGTATTAAAACCCGGGGGAATAATGGCCGTAACCGTGCCGACACCTTTTACAGAGCATGTGTACGGAAAACTCTCTGTCAGGTACTTCCGCACGCCGGGCGGGCATATCAGGATCTACCGGCCCAAGCAGCTTTTTAAACTGCTTACCTCCACCGGTCTCCACATTTACGACCTCAGTTTTGCCCATGCCTTTCATAGTTTTTATTGGGTGCTGAGATGTTTGAGCGGTCTGGACAGCGAGCAGGCCAGGATGCCGAAGCTGTATCACAAATTTCTGCATCAGGTTGTTCTGGACAGGCGTCTGATGAAATGGGAAAAATCCTGTAACCATTTTTTCCCGAAGAGTATGGTGGTCTATACTCAGAAGCCGTATTAGATTTTTTGTGTCTCGGGAAAAGTGAAGGGGAGCTTCGTTTGTGCAGGCTCCCCTTTGTATTTCATAGTTAAGGTACAGCTTTTATTTATACTGCGGCCAATCCGATACGATAGCAGCGCAAACAACGGTCGGCTTCTCTAATGGCCTCGGCCGAAGTCACTCCGTCCTCGACTTCATCGAAGTTTTTAATCCTTAATTCCGGCTCCAAAGCTCTCAGGGACATTCTCTGTGTCTGGCCGGCAAAAGGCATTTTTTCCTGAGAATCATAGACTCCCAGATTCTCGATTGTTTTTTCCAGCCAGTCCTCATCCTCTGGCGTGCATTCACCGTTTTCCAGATAAGACTCGATGAAGCGGGCCGCGTTTTTCCCGGCTGCCAGGGCCGCGATTAAAGTAGCCGGGCCGGTAATGCTGTCACCGCCGCCAAAAATATCGGGTTGAGCGGACTGGAAGGTCGTCTCATCAACGACCAGGGTCTTCCATCGGGTCAGCTCGGCCTCGGATTCCTCGGGTATGACGCAGTCGACAATACACACCTGGCCGATGGCCGGGATAATGGCGTCAGCCTTGATGACGAAGTTTGATCCCTCCACGGGCACAGGCCGGGGCCGGCCGGATTCATCCGGTTGGCCCAATTTCATCTTAAGGCATTCCAGGCCGGTTACCTTATGATTTTCCGCCAGTATCTTGATCGGCTGGACCAGAAACTGAATTTTGACCCCTTCTTCCTTGGCTTCTTCGATTTCTACCGGGTCGGCCGGCATCTCCGCTTCAGTCCTCCGGTAGATGAGGTTCACATCGTCAAAACCGATGCGCAGGGCCGTGCGGACACAGTCCATGGCCACGTTACCGCCTCCGATGGCAACCAATCTCTTGCCTTCCAGGGGTTGCTGGCCCAGTGAAACAAGCCTCAGGAATTCGATCCCGGTCATGAAACACATATAATTTTCATCTTCGCCCTCACACCGCATCTTGGAGGCTTCAGGAGCGCCGACGGCGATAAAGATGGCTTTGTACCCTTCTTTGGTCAGGTCTTCCATGGTGATATCTTCGCCGACCTTCACATCATAACGTATCTCCGCCCCTATTTTTTCCACGATTTCAGCTTCCCGCCGCAAGATATGGCGCGGAAGACGGTAATCCGGGATACCGGCCGCGGCCATGCCTCCAGGTTCCCGCATGCCTTCGAAGATGGTCGTTTTGTATCCCCTGAGTCCAAGATTATAAGCGCACGAAAGCCCGGCCGGTCCGGCGCCCACAATAGCTACTTTGTCCTCTTTGAACTCCACCTCCGGCCGCTCGGGTTCCGCCGAGGCGGCTATTTCCTGGTCGGCGGCGAAGCGCTTAAGCGATTTGATGGCTATGGGTTCATCCATCAAGCCCCGGCGGCAGTTGAACTCACACGGCCGGACGCATATCCGGCCGATAGTCCCGGGCAGGCAGCAGTCTTTGCGGATGATTTCCAAGGCCTCCATCCACCGGCCGTCACGGATTTTTTCCACGTAACCCGGAATGTCCAGATGAGACGGGCAGGCATTGGTACACGGCGCGGTTACCTTGGCCACATATTGGCCTCTGGCGATAGGTTCTTGGCTCTGAATGGCCCTTTTGAATTCTTCTCTAAAATGCTCAATGGAATCTAACACCGGCCGGGGCGTGGTGAGACCGATGTCGCACTTGGATGAATCTTTCATGAACCGGGCCAGGTACTCCATTTGATCCAAGTCAGCCTCGGTTCCCCGGCCGTCGCATATCTTATCTAAAATCGCCTTCAGGCGGACCATACCGTTACGGCAGGGAGAACATTGACCGCATGAATTTTTGGTGGCCTGGGTTATGTATTCACGGGTCATGTCGACCAGGTTGACTGAGTTATCCTGAATGAACATCCCATCCCAACCCATAAAGGCCTTGAGAGTCCTCTCCTCGTCGAATTTTGCCGGTAAATCATCGGCATTGATTTCGCGTGAGCTCCGCGACCAATTGCCCCATGTCGAGAAGGTTCTATTTGCCATAATCATCCTTTCTATTTATATAGTATTTCGTATTAAAATTCAAAGCAGTCGGCCCGCATTGGCCCGGTATTAGCTCGATTAAGCCGGTTTGCTCTGCGGCCCGGCGCATCTGTTTTGATTTTCACGCTAGATTGTACTATTCTTCACAAAATCTGCCCGGCAGATGTATCACCAGGCTCTTTAAAGCGGTCAAAGTTTCCCGCAAATTTCCAACCGAAACATAGGGCAGGAAGCTATTTGTGTCAAGGATTTCTTGTTCTTGAAGCGAGGCTGAAGGCGGTTAAGAAAAGCCCGATTTTACAGGGAGGCGGGAAGCTCAATTAATCGCTTAGCCCACCGGCGGAACTGCTATAGGTAAACGAGTCTGGCGAGCTGTTATGTGAAGCAGTGGCTGACCAGGAATTAGTGTTCGCGGCAATTATGGTTACGCTCACCGAGTCTTCCACCGTCCACCCGGTAGCATTGGTGAGACTGGCACGATTAAGGGTGTAAGTTTCGGCTCCAAGATAGTAGTCTTCCTGTGCTTTGGCCAATTGATGAAGGCTGGCTTTTGCCGCTGAATTCATGGACTTAACCCGGTAACTGGCATACTGGGGATAGGCGATAGCGGCCAGGACGGCAATGATGGCGACCACAACCATGAGTTCAATCAGGGTGAAACCGTTTCGATGTTGGGAGGTTCTCATGACCTCGATCCCTCCTAACCGGGATAGTATGGTAATTACTTGAATATATTATAACATTATTACTTGAGTAGATCAAAGGATTTTATGGCGCCAGCGAATTGGCCGATTTAATGGTCTTAATCTTTAAGCCATCGCCTGAAATCCTTTAATTCCCGTTCAGGCCAGAGTTCTGTCAGCCGCAAGCCGAGATATTGAGCGAAAAGACCGTTGATCAGGTCTGTGATCTCATTGATCATGGCCACCCGGTCAAGGAAACGGCCGGCAAGTCCGGTATCCTCCTCCTCGGAGAGTTCCCAAGTCCTGGGCAGTCTTAAACCCGTAATTTCCAGTGTTTCCGCGTTTAAAGTCAGCCGGTACTCCTGGCCGTCCAAGGCCGCGCGAAGCCTGGCCTTACTTATTTTTTTCCCCTCACGCACCGCGGTTCGGGCTTCGGCGAAACTTAAGCTTCCGCCTTTACAAGTGATGGATTCATTCCCTGAATCCAGTACCATCTGTTCCTCGAACCAGATTTCCGTCCCGCCGATGCCTTTAACGTCTATCAGACCTGAGTTTCGCTCACAATAGAACCAGAGCCAGGTCAGGAACTCCTGCCCTAAAAAACGTTTTTCTTTTATTAAATCAACCAGATCCATTCTATCTTGTTCCTCCGCTGAAGAAAGCCGCTGGTTTGGCCTGTTCCAGATTACTGGCCGGAACTTGCGCCGGAAGAAGGTGGCCGGCTAAAATATAGGGAATTTTCATGATCAGGCCGAGGCTGAAGGTCTTGCGCCAGAGTTCCTCGAACCTCTCCCTTTCCTTAACCCCTGTGGCGCCCAGCCAGATTTCTTTCCGGTCCGTGAACCAGCAGATTTCAGTCACTTTGGTGGTAATCGGCACCCTGGTTATCAGATCAATCCGGATACGGTCTTTAAGTTGCCGGCGTTCCTTGACTGAGGGCTTGTTTCCGGATTGCTTCTTAATGTCGGCTTCGGCCAGGTTCAGGTAGCGGGTGATCATATTCGAGGAAACGTGCCGCCGGTCCACCCTGAGGGCCAGGCCGATTGTGTCGCCGAACTTGAAGTGTTGGGTCTCGAGGTCAGTATTGAACGGATCGAGGATTCCAACCCAACCCACGGATTCTTCATCGGCCGTAGCTTCAATGTCCCTGAAGGAATTTGCCTTCAGGCGAGCGGTCAGTGTCTGATCCGAGAGGACCTGATATTCATCAACTATATGATAACGGGTTAGACTGACGGTTCCTTTCAACAAACTCATATAATACTCCTGAAGTTTTTTTTCTATGACCAGGGGCTTAAGGCCTCTGCCAGGGAAGTTTTTCGCGCGGGCTTAATTCAATTCGGCTCTGGTTTACCGGCTTCACGGCGGCGGGTTTGCATCTCAAGATAACCCTGTGAGAAAGGGTATTGCCGATCCTTAAAGTGGCGGCAGGGGAATTTGTCACAA
>JAZGHI010000542.1:0-2892 GCA_036480955.1 Candidatus Adiutricales bacterium | reverse complement strand
AACAGGGGGTCTATCATCTTTTCAACTTTTTCACTGGGTATACCTGTTTTTTCAGAAATTTCCTCGACCGAGGCCGGGGGGGCGGCGGCCATGACTACATGGGCTTCATCTTCATTTGTCAGCATTTTAAACACTTCGGGTACGATTTCAGAATCCCCCACGCCAATGGACTCGGCCAATTGATGGTAAATTACTTCGGACATAAATTTCCTCCTGATAGTTTGTAATCGCGGTTATACTTTGATCTATCTAGGTAATTAAACATTAGTTTGTCAAGAGTTTCTTGTATGGTGAGACCTCTGCAAAACGAGTAATTTGAGGTCAAATCGAGGAGCACGAAAATTTAAGCCGCAGGAATACTTGTAGTATTTCGAGGACTTAAATTCGAGCGCGACAAAGAGTTGGGCCAAAAGACGAAGTTTTACAGAGGTCTCATGGTATGTATCAGGGTGCGGAAATTGCGCCGTAATCCGCACCCTGTACGCCGTGCGATGCAGTGATCCGCAGAATCCTCTATCTATAAATCCTGGCGAGAAGACCCGGTCCGAGGTTTCAAAGACTTAATCGATGCCGTTTATGGTTGTTTGGATCATTACCGGCTTAACTTGATATCAGATGGCGGTTAAGACGAACATGGCCCAGCCCAGAAATTTGCCGCCAAAGCGGAAATAATCATCCTGGTATTTGCGGAGAGTATCGATTACCTGCAGGCGGTCCGGATGATCCGGATTCTCGGCCAGCCACCTTAAAAATCCGTACCAGTTTTCGGCTTCGTAGCGGTCCCAGTCATCCCGGCTGGAACGCACCATATATTCCAGGTCCAGGCCTTCCTGGCGGGCAACATAGACGATTTCATGTTCATGGGGGAATTTTTTTTCCTCTTCCGAAAACTCCGGTGGAAATGCCTCAACTATTCTATACGCTTCACCGATTACGAGCTTCCCGCCGTCACTAACGGCTTTCTTCATGTTCTTAATCGCTGACCGGTATCCATCCCAGATAAACGAGGCTCCCATGCAGGCCGCCACGTCAAAAGTGCCGGGATCGAACGCGTATTCGTCCGCGCTGCCGCAGACAATTTTTATCCGGCGGTCAAATCCACGATCAGCTATTTTCTTTTTGGCTCTGCGGCAAGCGTGCTCCCGTATGTCGATTCCGGTACCGGATATGTCGAAGTGCTCGGCCCACAGGGCCAGGGTCTCACCGTAGCCGCAGCCAAAATCTATGATACGGCTGTTTTCATTAAGCCCCAGCACCGCCCCTATCTTCAGTATCTTTTCCTCTGAGGTCGGATTTACTATCTCCATAAACCGTTCGGAAATATTTTTTAAATCAAAAAATTCCATCGAACCACTCTCAGCCCCCGGACAGAAGCGGGATGATCCTTATCTCGTTCTCACTGTTGACCGGTGTCTCCAGACCGTGGAGGGCCTTGATATCTTTTCCATCGAGCAGGATTATCATGGTATTTAATCGTTCTTCCAGACCCGGAAAATCTTGCTCCAACTGGCTCAAGATTTGACCGATGGTTGCTCCACTTGCCTGAACCTCATTAGAATCGTTGAATAATTTTTTAAGCATGGTTGGAATCTTAATCGTTACGGACATACTCACCGCCTTAAATTAAAAACGTGGGCTGACGTTATGTAATAAGACGCAAGATATCAAAAAGGGAAAATCAGGTCAATTTTTTTATCCGCACTCATTCGGGTTCAAATCATTTAGAAGCATAGGAATTGTTATTTAGGAAAGACTTTGATAAAGTGGCCTGGCTGCTGACTCGTGACTCATGTTTGAAAAATTCTAGAAGTAGCCTCTGCCAACCGAAATAAAGGAGGTGTCTGTTAATGAGCACCCAAATCCTGGTTTCTCCGAGAAGGTACGTGCAAGGCCGGGACGCCCTCTCCCAGCTAGGTTTCCATCTCAATGTTTTCGGAAAAACCAACCCGTTGGTCCTGGCTTCTCCCAGCGCCATGAGGGTCGGACGTGAGATCATATCCAAAAGCCTTGAAGAAGCCAATATCAAATACGCCTTCCTCGAATTCAACCGGGCATGCACGTTCGAGGAAATCGGCCGGGTCAAAGATGCCTGTCTGGCTGGAAATCATGATTGTATCATCAGTTGTGGAGGGGGAAAAGCCATGGATACCGGCCGGGCCGCGGCCGCGGGCTTCGCGATTAATACCACGGTTTCCCCACCGCAAATCATGAACCCTCTGGGAGCTGGTGTGGATTGTATTCAGGTTCCGACCGTAGCGGCCAGCGATGCGCCCACGGCGTCCCTGTCTGTAATCTATGACCATAAAGGTATCCAAATAGGGGCAATCGTGACCAGGATAAACCCGCTGATGGTCCTGGTGGATACCTCGGTTATCGCTTCGGCTCCGGTCCGTACTCTGGTGGCCGGTATGGGGGACGCCCTGGCTACTTTCTTTGAGGCGGAGGCGGTCCGCAGGACTGGCTCCCTGAACATTGCCGGAGGAACACCTCTGCGGACGGCCGGAATGATGACCCGCCTCTGCCTGGATATCCTGCTGGAATTCGGGGAAGAAGCACTGCGGGAGGTCGAGGCCGGAGAGCCGGGCCCGGCCCTTGAGGCCATCGTTGAGGCCAATATTCTCTTGAGCGGCCTGGGCTATGAATGCGGAGGACTAGCCGCAGCTCACGCCATTGCCGGCAGTCTTACCCTGATGCATGACCGGTTTAATCCGGAGCCGTATCACGGCGAGCTGGTGGCCTTTTCCACCCTGACTCAGTTAATCATGGACGCGAGCGGTCCGGAAACACTGGATCAGATTTATGGGTTTTGTAAGAAAGTGGGCCTGCCGACGACTTTTTCTGAGTTGGGCCTTTCGGGTGTCAGTGAGGAAGATCTTGAACTCGTGGCCGAAG
>JAZGHI010000541.1:0-2072 GCA_036480955.1 Candidatus Adiutricales bacterium | reverse complement strand
CATAGTCATAAATCTGGCCCTGCTTCTGGCGGCCGGCTTCAACAGCCGGGTACTGGTAGTGGATTGCGACCTGGGTCTGGCCAACGTGGATATTCTCTTGGGTCTTTCGCCTGAAAAGAACCTGTACGATGTGCTGAAGGGTGAAATCGAACTGACCAATGTGGTCATCGATACGGGCATCGGATTCGACGTACTGCCGGCCAGTTCGGGTGTGTCTGAGATGGCTGATATTTCGGCCGGGGATCAAGGCCGTTTGCTGACCCTTCTAGCCCGGTTGTTCCGGATGTATGATGTAGTGCTGCTGGATACCGGCGCCGGGATCACTTCCACGGTCATTAGATTCAACCAGGTCGCTCATGAAAATATTGTGCTCATATCACCGGAGCCGACATCCATTACCGACGCATACGCCCTGATAAAGGTTTTACGAAACCGGATCGGCCGAAATCGGTTTTACCTTTTGATCAATATGGTAAAGAACGAGGCCGAGGGCTTACAGGTCGGGAAACATCTCTCAAATGTGGTTCATCGTTTTCTGGAAATCGAGACTAGTTATCTGGGCCACGTCGTAATGGATGATTACGTACAAAGGGCGGTTCTCAAGCAGCAGGCTTTCTCTCAAGTTTTCCCCAATTCCCCCGCCGCTGGCTGTCTGCGTGAAGTGGTAAAAAAAGTCAACCTATGGACGGCCACGGGAAAGGAATAAATTAAGGCTAAGGTCTCGTCCCCCTGCCAACCATCGGCTCTGTCCTGGCTTTCACCTCATAAAACCTTCATATAGAATAATTGAACCACCCAAAGGGTAACTCTTGATTTTTACCATTTAAGATCATTTCTTTCTCTTTTTTCGGTTATGTATCAATAGTTCTGCAAAAAGAAAGAGGTCATGGTATCAGGGTTTGAGATCAACCAAAGCCCGACCCCACCAGGAGGAGCTACCATGACCAAGAAGAATGATACATTAAGGATGTCGGAAGCAGCTTAATCAGTGCCGTCCTTCGGCAGCCTTAATATCCGTTCGGCAATGATGTTGCGTTGAATATTGGGCGTTCCGCCGCCAATAACCACGTTCGGCCAGGTAAGACTCGACTTCGCCCACCGTCCGCCGTCGATAGCGTCATTTCCTCCGTCGAGTTCGAGGCCGGCCTGACCGTTAAGCTCGACCGCGAAGTCGTCCATATCGATCTCGAGACTAGCCCGATGCAGTTTGTTGACCGAGGTTTCACTCGAAAGCGGTTCACCTTTCAGCTGCTTGGTCAGGTAGCGCAGGCCGTTGTATTTCATGGCCGCGATTCGGGCTTCGAACTCGGCAAATCTTCGGCGCACCCGAGGGTCCTTTGAGGCCGGCCGGCCTCCCTTTTTGGTTTTCTTTATAAGCTCGCGGAGCATGTCAAGCTTGTCGTACATGGCCGTAACCTCGCTTATGGACGACCGCTCATTGGCCAGGGCCGAGACGGTGACCATCCAGCCCTGACCCTCCGCGCCCAGGCGGTTTTCCACCGGCACTTTCACGTCCGTAAAGAATACCTCGGCGAAGTGTTTATCGCCGGCCATGTTCTCGATGGGCCGGACCTCGAGGCCTTCCGATTTCATGTCGACCAATAAGCAGGTGATACCCTTGTGCTTCACGTTCACACTGAAGTCCGTGCGCGTCAAGAGTATAATCCACGTGGCCCAGGGGGCGAGGGTGGTCCAGGTCTTCTGACCGTTGACCATGTAATGGCTGCCGTCAGCGGAAAGTTCCGCCTTGATCTGTATGGCCGCCAGGTCGGAGCCGTGATTAGGTTCGGAGTAGCCCGTGCACCATATCGTCCTGGAGTCCAGGATGTCGGGAATAAATCGTTGCTTCTGCTCGTCGGTCCCGTACTGAATGATGCCGGGTCCTACCCAGGCCAGGCCCATCATGTCCGTCCCAAGCGGGGGCGCTTTGGCTAACGCCATCTCCTCCTTGAGGATGGCCTGCTCGATAATGCTGCCGCCACCGCCACCGACCTCTTCCGGCCAGGAAAAGCCTACCCAGCGCTTCTGGCGGACCTTAGCCAGCCAGTTTTTCATGAAGTCGAGGTCACGCT
>JAZGHI010000540.1:0-3418 GCA_036480955.1 Candidatus Adiutricales bacterium | reverse complement strand
ATACCAGGTCAGATCCAGTACTTTAATGTCGCTGAGGGTCTGTTCAGTCATTCAGTTCTCCTTGTTTCTCCGTGTTTATTAGGGCGAGTAAACGGCCTTAGGAGGCTTCAAATGTCACTGCTAATTGTTAAAAATTCTAATTCCAGGCAAAAAAAGGCTGCTCAAAGTGCGCCACTCGTGTTTCCTTACCCAGAATCGCCGCTTCCCGGAATTGATAGATTAAAGCCGCCGTGGGGGCCGCTATCCAGTTGTCTCCCACGGGCATGCGTAGTACGGGATTCCCTCGCCCTGGTATGTTATCGAGCAAGGGTGCGTCTTCACGCATAAACTCGGTAACAGGAATACGGTGAATGGAAGCTACCTCCACGGGATCCGGGGTAAGGGCCACGCCCCTGCCTCCCCAGACTACCACCGGTGTGATTACAAATCCGGAGCGGGTAGTAAAATCATCCAGCCGTCCTATCACATTGTTCCGGTCCAGTTTCAAACCCACTTCTTCCTCGAGCTCCCGCAGGGCCGTGTCATCAGGACCCTCCCCAGGTTCCATACGCCCACCGGGAAAGGCCCACTGGCCTGCGTGATCCTTCAAAGTGGAGGCCCTTCTGGTTAGGATGAGCGCCGCGTCCTTCCGCGTTTCTTTATAATCCGGAAGGCCATTGATACCCGCCCCGTAGGATACATCCACAATGGTAATGGCTACGGCGGCCTGGGTAACCCCATCCTTCTCATGGGTCCTTATACTAAATTCCTCTAGATTTGAACGAATATGCTGAAGAAGTCTCTCGTCGCAGATTAGATGATCAGTGCTTTTCATACTTATTATTCTTTAGTCAGTCGATATTTTCCTTGACCGTCTAAATCCGTTTCCGTTCATTATACCCTATTATTTTGCTGATGGCACGCGCGGCCCGCCCGACGCCAGGATAAAACGGAAGCTTATCCTCGACTAATCTTGCCTTTATCCGGGCGGTAATATCGGTATACCATTCAGCCCCTTGGCCTGTATCCCTGGGGCTATCCCCGAAAATCATTATGATGGGTTTGCCCGCTATCTCTCGCAGTCTGTATCTCTTCATGTACCGGTCCATGGAAAACGGTTCAGAAGCCGGGCGTCTCGGTACGCGCATAAAGATGATTAGCAGATCAAATTCAGGATGCCCGGCCATCAATTGCATTATCCCTTTCGTGCTGTCTCGATCCCCCATGGAAATAGAGGAGTCAGCCGGATTGCCGATCCAGTCCCAGACAGGATCGCCTTGGGCCTTTAATTCTTCACGGAGGTCTTCCGGTAAGGGGATGATGTCAAGACCGGCCTCTTCACACTGGTCGGCCGCCTGTACGCTTCGGCCGCCACTCCCGCCGGCCACGGCGGTTCTCCTGCCCGTAATAACAGGTATAAAATATAAACCGACGGCCACATCAACCAATTCCTCGATATCGCCGACGGAAATGGCGCCGGCCTGGTTAACCACTGACTCCCATAACCGCCGGGAACCGGCCATGGACGCGGTATGGGAAGCCGTGGCCCGGCTCCCGGCATCTCCCCGGCCGCCCTTGAGTATGACTACCGGTTTAACTGCCGCGGCCTTACGTAACGAATCGGCGAACCTTTTCCCTTCCCGGACACCTTCTACGTACATCAGGATAATGTCCGTCTCCTCGTCCTGGGTAAAATATTCGAGGTAATCGCATTCATTAAAGTCAAGGGCATTGCCGTAGCTTATGGCTTTACTGAACCGGACGCCGTTTTGGGCCGCAAGGTCCACTATTTCTCCCACAACCTGGCCGCTCTGGGAGATGAGCGCGGCCTGGCCTGATTCCTTGGGCATGCCTTCATGAAAGCCGATACCCATGTCCGGATAGTATACCCCCAGGCAGTTCGGACCAATCAGGCGCACCCCTCCTTTCCGGGCTCGTCGGAGCAGTTCCTGTTCCAATTCAGTCGCCTCCTTCCGGCCGGTCTCGCTGAACCGCGCCGTAAACAGGTGAACCGCCTTGACTCCTTTTTTCACGCAGTCGTCGATCAAGCTTAAAATGGCCGTAGCCGGGATGGAAGAAATGACATAGTCCACCGGCCCTGGTATGTCGGTGACCCGGGCGTAGGCTTTCATGCCCAATATCTCGTCGTATTTGGGATTCACCGGGTACACTTCACCCTTGAAACCCAGTTCCTTAAATGGAGTTATGAAACCGCTGCTCCGCCCACTCACCGAGGCTCCGACTACGGCAATGGATCTTGGATGAAGGATTTCTTCGAGTGGATGAGTTGACATCTGAGACCTCCAAATCGCCAGGCAACAAATATAGATTCTATCGGCTTTTAAAAAATGTAAATGTTTGGGGTCCAATAGAAAGATTTAAACCGATACCGGCATATTACTCCCGAGCAATTCTAACTGTCAATCTATGATCTGGATCAATGATCTGGATTCATTCAATTGTCTCAGTACTGCTCAAAGGGGACGGGCCGGGGGGAATCAGGTTTGTAAAGTTTCGGTGAACCCGTGTCTGAGACCGGATTGTGGTACACAGCGTCAATGTAAATTGCCGATGGCATACTTTATATCTTATCATTGCTGTCCAAGAAAAAACTGATTTTGAACAAGAGTGATATCTTATGGATTATCAACAAGTCAAGAAAATCGTAGGCGCAAATACTTATGACGCTGAATATAGTGGCTAGTGAAAATAATTCCTCTATCAATGGCGCGTCTACTGTTTGAAGAATCTCCTTTTTATTAATGTAGGTGGTAGAGCCTGGAAAAAATCCTGCCCCTTAAACCCTCATCAGTTCCTGTTCTGTGACGGCTTGAGATACGGGCTAGTCCCCCAGCGATCTTCTGCCGGGAGGATTCCAGTCTTGCCTGATATCTTCGGTGGAGGCGCTGTTGATGGCATCCATCAGCTGGGCAAATGTCCTGGCCGCCTTTTCCAGCCCTCGGGCAGGGATCCGATCCATGGTGTCCCGTTCGGTGTGGTACCAAAAAGTTTGCTGAAGGAGGGTGACGCTGGGTACTCCGATAGATCGGAAGGCGCCGGTATCGGCGATATAATTTGAAAGGATTCTTGAATGCATGGGCGTTCCCTGCTGTGCAGCGGCTTTCCGGATTGTCTCCCGGATGAAGGGCTGACGATGGGTATCGAAGAGGAGGTGCGCGGTTTCATTATAGGCTCCTTCTACATCTCCCTCCTTTACCGGCGCTACGGACGCAAAATGCTCGAGGTTCAGAAGGATGACCGTCTTATCCAGAATAGCCCGGTGATTGCGGACCAGATTCCGAGTACCCACCGCCGGACCGGAATGATGTCCGGCCGTGCCCACAAACAGGATATTTCTTTGTATCTTTTCACGGGGTAGCCTGGAAAAATGCCTGGCCAGGCTCAGCAGTACAGAGAGGCCGCTGGCATTGTCCACGGC